>JAHELQ010000019.1 GCA_024644125.1 Candidatus Aminicenantota bacterium
TTCTTTCACCTGCCAATCCAGTTTTTCCAGGTATTGGTCCATCAGGCGGACATTGGCGTTGTCCACGATATCGCGGATCCCCTCGTGTTGGGCTCTGTAGAGAATATAGGCTTTCGCTGTCCGTTTGTATGGGGATTGGAGCAGAATCTCCTCCACGATGTCCTGGATTTCCTCCACACCGGGAATTGATGTTTCTATGCGTACTTCCGCCTGTTCCAGCACCTGGGTGGAGAGGTTTTGGGCTGTTTCCCGGTCGAATTCTCCGGTGGCTTTGCCGGCTTTCGATATGGCGTTGGTGATTTTTTCCGGGTCGAATGTTTCTTCCGAGTTGTTTCTCTTTTTTATTGTGTCAAACATAATTGCTCCATTTTCCGTTTCTGTCGGTTATTCTCGATGAAGTAAGCGGACCATCTCGCCGGCCACGGTGGCCACTCTTGGCCCGGGCCGCAACCACACCGGGTCCCGGATGATGTCGATGCGCTTGTTCTTCGCCGCGTTGATGATAGGGTATTGCCGCCAGACATTCAATATGGCGCTGTCTTTAATATTTTGATTGTACGCGGACAATTCGATAATAATGTCCGGGTTCATGGCGACGATGGATTCGATGGAGATGTTGGGGTATGAAATCTTACCGGAATAGGCGTTGACGCCCCCCGCGATGTCCAGTAATTCGTTGAGAAAATCTTTTCGACCGATGATATATAGGTTGGAGAGACTGTCGGGATTCCGGCCCGCCACCATCAGGACTTTCTTTTTTGTTTTATTTGCCGCTTTTTGCCGGATTTTTGCAAAATCGTTTTGAATACGGGCGATGATGCTTGCCCCTTTTTGCGGTACGTTTAATTCTTGCGAAATTTTTTCGATTGCTGCGAACAGGTCCGCGAGATTTTCGTGTTTGACGATCAAGAGCTTCGTTTTTCCTTCCAGAATTTTAATGTGGCCGGCGTGTTCAGGATAGAGAATGACGAGATCCGGCTTCATGTCGATTAGAATCTCGAGGCTGAGATCCATCAAGCCGCCTACCCGTTTGATTTTTTTGGCTGCCTCAGGATAATCGCAAAATTTTGTGTTGCCGATTATGAGGTCGCCTTTTCCCAATTCGAATACAATTTCGGTCAACGCGGGGGCCAGGGTCACGATGCGCTGGCCGGTGAGGACCCCCGGCAATAATAGGTATAAAAGAACGAGTCGCTTTATATTCATGCTTCCTTTCTCCCACAATTATATAACAGGGAAAATGGGCAGTCCAGCGGACTGCCCGGTACAAACTATTTTACTCGATAACGAATGCCGGCCATGATCCGGGTTCCCGGAGCCGGGTAGCCCAGTACTTCCTGGTATTCGGCATTGAATGCATTGGAGAGCTTTCCCACCAACGAGATTTTTTCGCCCACTGGTACTTGCACATTAAAATTGAATGTGTTGAACGACGGATTGTCGGCAATGGGATTCAACCAGTCAATCTCATTGTAGTCCAGCCGTTTCCCTACGTAAATCATTTCGCCGGACACTGTGAAGTAGGGATTGTTGTAGGAAATAACTGCCGAAAAGGAATGTTTGGGACGCCGGAGCAATTGCCGGTCGTTTTCCACATCGTACGTGTCCAGGTAGGTGTAGGACGCGGTGATCATGATATCGTCCTGGAGACGGACTGTCGAACTAAACTCGATTCCCGAAATATCGGCTTTGTTGAGATTGGCGAAACGCCAGGTTTCGGGGCTGAAGCCGATCAGGTTTTCGTAATGGGAATCAAAGTATGCGACGCTGAAAATGAAGGCTTTTAAGTAGATATCCGCTCCTACTTCGAACGAATGCCCTGATTCCGGTTGAAGAAGAGGATTTCCCCATGCGGGATTGAGTAATTCCGGGAGGGTTGGGGCCCGGAAACTCCGGGCATAGGAGCCGCGGATTTTGAATTTGTGGTTGATCAGGTAGGAAAATCCAACCTGCGGTGAGAACCTGGCATCGATGTCCTTGTACTTGTCGTAGCGCAGCGAACCGGTCAGGAGAAGCTGATCGAGATTCAGGTCGGCATTGATAAAGGCCGAAAGGTAGTTCGTTTTTTCAGCGTCCAATGACTTCCCTAAATTGTCTTCGTTGGTGATTTTTTGGTCTGAGTAGTCTATTCCGCCATGAAGATTGATCCAATCCAGCAATGTGGTCTGGCCCGATAATTTCAATTGATTGATGATCGATGTGTTGGTGTAGTACGGCATCCATAAATCGTCGGGGTCTTCGAAATCATATTCGTTCCTGTTGTGGGACGCGGTAAACTGCAATTTGCCACCATCTTGCCAGCGGTAGGAAAGAGGTAACGCGATCAGCCAGTTATCCTGAGTGTAAGTCCGGTTTGGAGACGGAGCTCCCATATTGAATGGTATCCCTGAATCCGCCAGATTGCCGAAGATCATCAAACCGGCTTTGAAATTTCCGTTGTCGTAACCCGTTTTGATGGACATTCCTTTGTTGGTGAATTCATCGTTTTCCAATCCGTCGCTGTATTTCACCAGGCTTCCGTTGATCGAAAGGTGCAGATCGCCGAATTTTTTTGAATAATACGCGGTGCCTTCGAGACTATCGTGGCTTCCGAAAAACGCGGCCGCTTCCATTCCTTCGGCTTCGCGGGTTTTAAGATTCACCACCCCGCCCATAGCGCTGGAGCCGTAGAGACTACTGAGCGGACCTCTGACGATCTCGGCCTTCTCGATCATACTGGTGGCCATCAACGTCATATTCAAGCCGATGGATGTCGCGGGATCCGTGATCTTTACCCCGTCTATCATATAGAGGGTTTGATTCACCGCGGCTCCCCTGGCAAACGAGTAAGCGAATTGACCGTAATGCCCGCCATTGAGAGTCAGGTAACCGGCGGTGCGGTTTAAAAGCGATTTGATTCCATCGTTCGGAAGGTTGATGAAGTCTTCCTGCTTGAACAGCGTCACACTCTGCACGCTCTGGTTCAAAGCCACCTCGCCGATGACTTCGACCTCTTCGGTAAACATACTGCCGTCCTCTTTTTTTTCTTGCTGATCGGCTGACAGTGGAAAAATCAGGATTACAATTAGCATAATAGCCAGAACTGATTTTTTTAGCACAAGTGCCTCCTTTTAATGAGTTTGGAGGGTAAAACGTCGTTGTCATTATCCGCCCTCCGCGGATAATCGCTCAAAAGGTTCAAGCCTCAATAGGTCTTCCGACTCCCGGGATCTTTAAAACGCCTTCCCAGATCGATTGTTCATTCACAATCTATCCAGTGGCTGTCTGCATTTAAAGACTGTTTCCCGGAATGTTCCGGGACCCGGTCACGGCAGCGGGGGCTGTGGGGTTTAAAACCCTCTTCCCTTGAATTAAGCCTTGAAGTTTTATTCTAAAATTCTTGCTTCCAAAAGTCAACCTTAAAAATATATATTTGACTATCACTTATTGGGGGGCGTTTTATCCCGGTTTTTTTACAAAATATTGTTCGGTGGGTTGACTTTTACTACCTTATTGATATAAATAAACCTATAAAGAGGTAATTATGTTTGAAGAAAAGGGCTCTTTGACAGAGGTCCCCGCTATAAAGATTGTTTTAGCTATTTTTGAAGAAGAACTGACCGGCATACTATACCTTAAAAACGAGGAAGCCCTCAAGGTTTTGTATATGAATCGCGGTAAATTGGTCTGGGCAATGTCCAATTCTCCCGAAGATAAGCTGGAAGATATCCTCCTTGCCAGAGGGCATCTTGATAACAACACAATTGAGTCTGTCAGAACCGAGGGTTCTGTCAGCTCGTCGATTGGGAAATTATTGGTGGAAAAAGGACACCTGACTCTGGAACAATTGATCGACGTTACAAAAATTCAGGTGGGTAGAATTATTAAGAGTGTGTTGGGTTGGGCTCAAGGGGGGTATCAATTTGTCAAGGAGCCGCCGCCCGAACGTATGTTCAACCTTGATATCAACTTGATGAGTTTCACCTTCAACTATGTGTTGAAAGAGATAGACTTGACATTGGTATGGCGTGAAATCCGAACTGTCAGGATTCATTTGTCCACCACCACGGACCAGGAAAAAATTGGGAAATACGACCTATCTGAACGGGAACAAAACTTTTTAAACAACTTTTCCAGTGGGACATCCATCGAAAGTGTATTGTCACGTTACGCAGGTTCCCATCGGGACACGTTGTTGAGATTTGTCTATTTCTTTTTGTCCAGCGGCTTGTTGGAAAAGCTGGATATCGAAGACGAAATGGTTCCCGGAGCATCCGGCGGTGACGCTCCCGTCGAGGAAATCGGAAGTATTGATAATATTCTGGTGGATGAGAAACCGCTTCTTAATGATCAATCTACAAGCGAAGATGATGAAGATTTGGAGTTCGCCCCACATGTGGAAATTTCGCCTCCTCAAGTCGAAGGCGTGGGCATCGAGCGGTTGGTAGAAGTGGAAGATATCGGCAACATCAGCATCGATGAACCGGAAGATATCGGGATGGCGCCGGAGACCGGAGGAATTGATTTAATCGCCCGGCTTCCTGAAAATGAAGAGAGCATGAGTCTTGAAGAATCAGGCCGCTATGTTATCGACGATCAGCAAACCATGGAGATCGGGGAACCTGAGGATCTGGAAGACGAGGGGTTGGATGTTCACCCGAAGGCGATGCCTGATAAAAAAAAGCTGAAACAGTTTCATTATCTGATCATATTGGTAATCCTCATTTTATCTATCGGGGGGATTATCTTTCTCTTGTTGCCGGAAGAGGAAATCGACCTGGGTGAACCTTCCACCGCATCTACCCAAAAAACGGGAAATGAGCAGGTGATTGAAGTGACAGAACAGACGCCGGCTGTCAAAAAAACGGAGTCCACCCGGAACGAGCGCAAGCCGGCCGGGCAGTTAAATACTGATGTCTCTAAAAAAGTCGATTCCAATTCCCGGAATTCGCGGCCCGTCGCTCCAAAGAAGCAAGAGATCATCGCTCCGCAGCAAACATCTCGTAAAAAAACGACATATTCGGATGTGGGCGCGCTCAATGTTTTCAGGCAGGGTGATTATAAGAAAGCTGGAGAATTATGGCGGCAGGATGCTAAATTGCGGGGCGTGAAATACGCAATTCTGTTGGAACTGGACTGCCAGAAGCAGTCGGTCGCCAATGCCTTCAAAGAATGCAAAAATAGTAATTCTTTTTATTTCATAAATATTCGGAGAGGCGACCGGGATTGTTTTCTGGTCTTGTGGGGCGCTTATTTATCGGAAGCTGACGCCAACGCTGCGATGGGTCTTATTCCAGGATATTTTACCAGGCAACAACCGCCGGCCAGAGTGATTGATTTACAAAAGTATCTATAGATATGATTCAGGTATTGAAAATAAGGTGTATACATGTTGACGAAAACGAAATTGGATACGAAAGATGTAGCTGAATTACTCCAGATTCCAATTGTAAAAGTTCAGCGGTGGGTTCATCAGGGGAAAATTCCCTGTAGATTTGAAAAAAATCACTATTACTTCAAGCGGAAAGAAATTGTCGAATGGGCAAAAAGTCATAATATACCGATATCTCCAGGTGTCATAAAAGAGAAGGTGAAAATCGTCCCCGATGAAATGAGCTTGAAGAGGGGGATTGAAACCGGCGGAACTTTTTTCAACCTCGAAGGGGACGATATTTATAGTGTTCTGAAAAATGCCGTCGCCGCCCTGAATGTTCCTCAACATATAGATCGGGATGTTGTTTTTGAAGAATTAATCTGTCGCGAAGAGATTGCTTCCACCGGCATCGGTAAAGGGGTGGCAATCCCGCATCCCCGCCATTCATTGGATTTGAAACTGAATGTGCCTTTTATTTCAGTTTTTTTTCTGAGAAATAAGATCGATTTCAACTCGATTGATGGAAAACCGGTTTTTGTTTTGTTTCTGATGTTCAGTCCTTCGACGCAAATGCATTTGAATTTGTTATCCCGCTTGAGTTTTTTGTTGAGGGATAAAGATTTTCTCGATCGATTGGAATTGTGTTCCGAGCAAGACGATCTCCTTGGATTGATCGCCGAAAAAGAACAATCGTTGCGGGCGGATAATTAAACGTGCGACAGATTCCTTTTGGAATACGAACCGTTCTGGTGCATCTCGACCATCGCGCTCAACTGGTAATTATCGGTATTATCGTTGGCATATGCAGCGGTTTTGCCGCCCTTGGATTGAATTGGGCGCTCGAGGCTGTCTCCCACCGTCTTTCACTGGTGCAACAAAAGAGCTATATAATCGCTCTTCCGGCTATCGGGATTATTCTGACTGTGATTTTTCTCAAATATGTTATCAGGGACTTCTCAGGACACGGAGTTCCTGATGTCATTCTCAGTGTCAGTTTAAAGGGAGGATTTATAAAATTGCGGTCCTCCTTTTCCAAATTGTTCGGCAGCCTGCTCACTATATCGAGCGGCGGTTCTGCGGGACCCGAGGCTCCGGTTGTTATCAGCGGCGCCGCGATCGGGGCGAATATCGCCACCTATTTTAAAAGCAATGATAAAATCCGGGTGGCGGTGACGGGCTCCGGCGCCGCTGCCGCGATCGCCGCTATTTTTAATGCTCCGATCGCCGGAGTGATCTTCACGATGGAGGTGATTCTCGGCGAGTGGTCGGCGCTTAGTATGTTGCCGGTGGCGATCTCTTCCGTTACCGGTACTGTGATCAGCAGAATGTTCAGCGGAAACCGGATTCCCTTCAGCCACAGGTTGATTCAAGTCAATTTTAACGATATTTTGGCCAGCGCCGTATTTCCTCTTGTAATCGCGCTTTTTGCGATTATATTCATCAGATCGCTCAAATGGACGCAGGAGATCATCAAAAAATTCATTCCATATGTTTTGGTGAGGGCTCTTGTGGGTGGGCTTTTAGTGGGCGTTCTCATTTATTTTTTCCCGGATGTCAAAGGGGAGGGATACTCATTGGTGAAGGATTTACTCGGAAACAAATATTCTTCCGCAATTTTTTTCTTGCTTGTGTTGGTCTTGCTAAAAATACTCGCCACTTCGATTACTCTGGGTTCCGGCGGTGCCGGAGGAGTATTCGCCCCTTCGCTCGTGATCGGTAGCCTCGGGGGAGTTTTTTATTTTCAATTGATTTCCTTGATATTTCCAAACGCTCAATTCTCAGGGGCACCTTTGTTCGCTCTTTGTGGGATGGCGGGGATTTTGAGCGGAACGCTTCACGCTCCACTTACAGGCATTTTTCTTATCGTTGAAATCACCGGTGGATATGATGTGATTTTGCCGTTGTTATTAGTCTCTTTTCTGACTTTTACATTGGTGAAATTGGCGGAGAAATACTCGATCTACCAGTATGAGTTGGCTGAAAAAGGTTGGCTGGTAAGACCCCGCACCGATGCCCGGATTCTTGCGGATATCAAGACGGAGGAGTTGCTGGAGAAGGATTTGATTCCGATATACCCTGAGATGAGACTCAATGATCTGGTGCCGATTATCGAAGAATCGGGTAGAAATTTTTTCCCTGTCGAAGATAGGGAAACCGGGGATTTTCTTGGGATGGTCAATTTTTCCGATATTAAATCATTTTTGTTCCGCCCAGAGCTCGCGGGTTCCATAATTGTGGAAGAAGTGATGCGTTCCGATATCCCTCGCGCCTCTTATTCCGATAGCGTAATCACAATCTTGAAAATGTTCGATTTAACGAACGCCTGGAGTATTCCGGTAATCAAGAACGGGAAGTTCATAGGGCTGATCTCGAAAGCGACGCTCCTGGATCATTATCGAAAAGAATTGAAGGCGCAAACAGATATTTGATAACAAATTCGCCGGCCATATCGGGAAATTCTCGAATTCGATATGTCGTGTGATTTTCCTTTGCTAAGAATTTGTTTTCTTTGGTGCTACTGATTTTCACGTTTTGGCGATATTTGCTAAATTTAATATTGTTTTTTTATAAAAAACGGGAAAATTAAAAAAAAGATGGGTCGGTTATTGAAAAAATTTTTTTCTTTAGATAAAATTGAATCTTACGTCTTTTTGAAAATTACATCCGGTATCTTTTGAGTAAATTGAAAATAAAGTCTCTGATATGAAGGTCAAACATTGGGTTTAAAGGTTTATTCAATTAAAAGTTTTGCCACGCACATTTTTTGTGGGGAGAGGGATCAATGAAGAATAATGCGGTTTTTGCCTGCTTTGTCTCAATTATTGTTATCCTTTGGGGTTCTTTGTCAATCGGTTATTCTCAAGAAAAGCAAGATTTTAAGGATTTTAAAGAACTTGACATCGAGGAACTCCTCAATCAGAACACCTCCATCGCCGCTAAAACGAACCAAAAAGTAAGTGAAGCGCCCGGAATCATAACGGTGATTACCGCCCATGAGATTGAAACGATGGGCGCCCGTGATTTGCGGGATATACTTGAAATTGTTCCCGGGTTTGAGTTTTCCCGGGTCAGGAATGGTTTGCAAGTGGTCGGTGTCCGGGGAACGAAAGATTCCCGCTCTACGGCAAAAGTGCTTTTGCTTGTGGATGGAGTTCCGTATAACACGTTGATGTATGGGATGTCACTGGTGGGAGGTTACGAGATCAATGTCGAAGCTATTGAACGTCTCGAAATTATCCGCGGTCCTGGTTCGGCGCTTTACGGTAGGAATGCGTTCAACGGTGTGGTCAATGTAATAACGAAATCTGCCCGCAACAATGGAAATGCCGGAGTGAAACTATTGGCCATTGGGGGAAATAACGAGGCACTGGGAGCGGGAATCTCGTATGGGGTTCGTAAGGAAAATTGGGACCTCTATCTGAATGTGCTAAAATTTAATACCGCGGGGCATCAACCGGAATTTGACAATGGAATGGGAGGAACGGCTCCCTGGGACCTATCCAGGGATAACTTGCATCTCAATTTTAAAGCCAATTTTGGGAAGTTCACGTTTACCGGGATTTATTCTGATTCCACTCTCGGCAGTTCGCACGGCCCTTATATAACCAATTCTGAAATTCTCACCAACCGCGGCTCTTATTCACTGGGTTATCAGACGCAATTATCGGAAAAACTGGAATTTTCCACAGAGATCTTGTTTCAACATCTAAAAGAGATCCAGGATATCGAAATATTCAAGCCTGGCCTCCCGGCGCCGTTCGGCTTGTTATGGCCCGCAGGCCAGTATGTCAAACCGGAATATTCTGAATACAAATATGGGATTGAAACGGAATTTAGTTATAAGGTTTCAGAGAATCATCAATTGCTGGCCGGTATTCAATTGGAACGGTATGGCGTGGATAATTGCAATATCCGGGCCAGTTACGATTTGTACACCTCGGGAAGCCCCGCCTTATTCTATTCGCAGAACGGGGAACGGGTGTATTATGGACGAAACGATATGCCCCTCGATAGTAGAGGTTGGATTCAGGGCAATGGGCACGATTATTACAATCTGGCTTTCTATATCCAGGATACATTCTATCCAATCAGCAATATCGGCGTGACAATCGGAGGTAGATACGATGTTGACAGTGAATTCGGCGGAGTCTTTAATCCGCGCGGGGCTATTGTGTGGGAATTTATAAAGAATGGCAATGTCAAATTATTGTATGGGCAGGCGTACCGCGCCCCTAATTGTCAGGAACAATTCAAGACCACAGGATTTGCCATTGGAAACGAAGAGTTGAAACCGGAACGCATCAGAACCTTGGAGTTGGGATTGGGATACCGGTTCAAAAACTTCAGTACAGGGGTGAATTTTTTCTACAACAAGCTGGATGACGTTATCTACGTCGAATCCCGGTCGTTCGGCGAGCCCAATACTTACTTGAATGTCGGCGAAAATATCGCCCAGGGGTTCGAGATTGAGAACAAATTTTTCCTGGATAAAGATTTTTGGCTTTTCTTGAATTATAGTTATACAAAATCTGAAGATAAACGGTTGGAGCAAGGCGATGAAAATGTGGGCGAAGAGGAAATCACTCCGCACATCGATATTGCCCCTCACAAATTGAATCTTGGCTTTAATATAGGGTTTCTCCGCTATTTCAACCTGAACACAAACCTCATTTACCGTAGTAGTCGCCAACGTTTTGCCGGAGTCTTGAATCCTGTCGGCCCCTACACAATCGTAAACTCGACCCTTACTTTGAAAAATCTGATTAAATCGCTCACGATTTCCGCATCGGTTTACAATGTGTTCAACGAGGTATATTTTGATCAGGAACCTGGCTTGCAATATCAGCCAATGCAACCGGGGCGGAGTTTCGTTCTGAAGGTTAGTTATACATTCTAAATGAAAAATAAAATGCAAACTGCTTTGTCATGATGGTGAGCGAAGTGTTTCTTTTTAGTATGGAACCGCTTCTCGCCTGCACCTATTGTGGAAATTCGAGGGAAGAAGTGCGGTTTGGATATGTCAATAGTTTGATAGCGATTTATGTTAAAAGAGAGGTAAATAACGGATCGAAAAAAAAAGGGATGATGGGAAAATTGGTCGCATCGATGTGGAGGTTGGAGTTCGTCGTGACATTTTTTGGTTGTGGTTCTATTTTCGAACGAGTTGGTGGACTTGGGAAAAAAGAATTGAAACTGTTTAGTTGAAAAGAGGAAATGTGATGTCTGGAAAATATTATGGAAAAAGAGGTTATAACGATGAACATCAAAGTGAAAGAATTGACTGACTTCAAGCACTACAACGAATGTCTGAACTTACAAGGAGAAATATTCGGATTATCCGATGCGGACAAAGTTCCTTCTCCTGTCCTGAGTATGCTGAACCGGCGAGCGATTCCCATGGGGATTGTATTGGGAGCATTTATTCAGGAAAACGGCCGGGAAAAAATGGTTGGCTATATGATAAATGTTGCGACCTTAAAAGTTGATTCTATTTATTGTATGATGATTGGGGTTCTTCCGCAATATCATAATCTGAATATTGGATTTCTTTTGATTAGCCAACTGCAAAAAATCGCATTGGAGAAAAATATCAGGTATTTTTATTGTATTTATGAATTATTGGAAGGAAGGTTGGGGAAATTTTATTTCGACAAAATTGGTCTTTCTGGAGTTAAGTACGAGGTCTCGGCATTTGAATTATATGGGAAAAAGGAACTGCCGATCGATGTTTTTTTAGTTTATGGAGATTTTACCAGCGCCCGGCTTGAGAAAAGATTATCCGCAGTTCCGGTGTCCGGTTTGGAAAAAGAGATCCCTTCGGGTTGCCCGATTGTCACCGAAGACCGATGGGTGGATGCCGATTCTGTGTTGGTTGAAATTCCTGAAGATTTTCAAGCGTTGAAAAAATTCGATATGGATACTGCGATCCGTTGGAGGTTGAGCACACGCAAGATTTTTGACGAGTATATCAATCGGCGGCAATACTATGTGGCTGAATTTTTTACTTTAAAAGAAAATGCCAAGCGGAGTAATTATTATATGTTGAAAATACGAGGGGAGGCGGACATTGCTGAGCGAAGTTTATAAAAATACTCCTGCAGTCTTCCTGGCTCATGGATATGTAGGTGAAATACTGGGAAAAACGATACATGGCGTCTTGATGCACAGCGAGGTATTCCGGGTCGAGGCGTTGGTTGACCGTTTCAAAGAAGGGATGGATACCAGTGAGATCTGTCCAGGCGTTACTGTTCAAGTGCCGATATATGCAACCTTAAAACAATCATTGGCTCACCATCCTGAGGTCCTGATTTTGGCCGGGAGTCCAGCGGAGGAAAATCTCGAGGATTTGAAATTCGCCATTCGTTCGGGATTGGATATCGTCAATTCGTCGTTCAAGTTTCTCCAGGAATTTCCAGAACTGGTTCGCCTGGCTGCGAAACACCGCACACGATTGATTGATCTCAGGGATGTGGGGCGAAATTTCAGGGATGCCGACGGCAGCATAGTAAATATAAATGCGAAGGTCGTCTATATTATGGGTACCGATTGTGGAGTCGGAAAAAGGACAGCGGCGTTCGAATTGGTAAAGGAAGCGAAGCGCAGAGGAATCAAGGCTGCATTTGCCGCCACCGGGCAGACCGGGATGATGCTGGGATGCGATGCCGGAATCATTGTGGATGCGATCCCAAATAATTTTGCCGCCGGCGCGGTGGAGGGTATGATTTTAGATCTGGACAAACAGGGATATGAACTCATTTTTCTGGAAGGGCAGGCTTCGTTGATGCATTATAGCGGTTCCGGCTCGATTGTCCTGTTGCATGCCGGCAACCCTCATGCGATTGTACTGGTGCATGATTCCTCGCGAAAAATGCATGCGGAGATGGGTGATTCGCCTATTTTTCAAATGTGTCCACTGGAAAGGGAGATTGAGATTATTGAATCGCTCGGATTGCCGGGTGGTAATTCATTTAAGGTAGTCGCCCTCGCCACCAGAGGATTTGAGAATATTTCCCTGCTGCAACGTTCCTCCTCGTTAGCTGTCGCCGATGCCAGAATGGCCGGGGGGCCCGAGGTTTTGCTGGACGCGGCTTTAGAGCACCTGGATCGAGCGTATAAATGGAGGCCATACAATGCGGCGCGTGCATGTTAAGACCCACAAATTCTTTAACCAGGTCAGCCGGCAGGCCATGTTCGAAAAGGTGGGGGGATATGTCGACAAGTTTTATGAGCTGGAGCTCGAAATAGAAAAAATAAAAAAGAAATACAACCTGGAAAAAATCTACAGGTTCGATCTTGGTGAAAATTTCCAGGGTTTTTCTCCAAAAATAAAAGACTATGTCCAGTGGATGGTAAAAGGAGATATGCTGGACCGCAGTCTCAATAGTTATCCCGAAAGGAGCCAATCCGCTCTAAAAGAACGGTTGGCGGATAAATTCCAGATCCCGGAGAAGTGGATTATCATCGGAGCCGGACTCGATTCGATTCTGGATCTTATTAGCCGGGTGTTCCTTGAATACCGGGATATTTTTATGATGCCGATCCCAAGCTTCTATTTGTTCGAGGAATACTCCGAGCGGATGGGAGCGATTCCTGTCTTCCTGGAATTGAGGGAGGAGGATAATTTTGGTTGGACGGATGAAATGACACGGAAATTCAAAGAGATGGTGTCGAAGTTCCGGCCAAAAATTGTCTGGATGGCAAATCCCAACAATCCGACAGGACAATATATCGAGCCGGCCGTATTGCAAGACCTGATCAGTTTTGCCCGCTCTTACAATACGTTTTTTGTGGCCGACGAGGCGTATGGGGAATATATGGATACTCCCGACCGGGTAGTCAGCGCCGCCCAGTTTATTCACAAATTTGAAAATTTGATGGTACTCAGGACATTTTCGAAGAAGTATGGACTCGCGGGCATCCGTGTGGGATATCTCATGTGTTCCTCCCAGGAAATAATCGAAGCCATCCTGCTTCACCGCCATCATTTTCCAGTGCCTCAAATCTCTGTGGATATTGCCCAAATGGCGATGGAAGACAATGATTTTCTTGTAGAATCCCAGAAGGAGACCATCGAGAATCGTGAGCGGTTGTGCGCTTCATTGAGCCGATTGAAAAATTTCTCGTTTGTGCCGTCGTATTCCAGCCTGCTGATGATAAAAAATCAACGGTTGCCCAGTTCGATTCTAATGGATTTTTTCCAACAACGGGGAATTATTGCGTCCGGTCTTGAAATCTCCGGTCTGGAGGGTAAGAATTATTTGAGGATCACTGTCGGCAGTGAAGAGGCGAATGAATATTTGTGTAAAATTTGCCGGGAAATCGATATAAAATCTGAGGATGTAGGGTGTGAGGCTGAGATAGCCCTCTTTTAGAAATTATGAATTTACATTGTATTATACGAATTGGACTTGACAAATTGCATTGGGTTTTTTATATTCTAAACTTGTATTATTGCTTAACTGTCAGACAAAATAACGATGTTAAAAATGTGAGATGTTGGAATTGAAAAAAGTAATCTGTATACTTCTGATACCCCTGTTTCTACTGAGTGGAGTCGTCCTGGCAGAGAAACCGTTTTCCGATTTGCCGGTAGATCAGCAAATATTGCTGATTTTAACTACCCTGAAATATAATAAAACCTTTATGAACCGGCTCAATGATATCAAACAAATCAAAATCGGTTTTTTTCACACACATTCTCCTGAATCGTTGAAAGCCAGATCTGAGGTTATCGGGGCATTTGAAAATACGTTCAAAAACAAAACGTTTTATTCACGGCCCCTCGTTATCGAAGCTATTTCCGATATTTCCGCCATCAAGTCTGGCAGATATCATGTGTTGATTGTCGGGCCTGGCTCCGAAGCGTTAATCCCGGAAATTCTCGATGCCACCCGGGAGAATAAAATTGTCAGCGCCACTGGAGTTACCGAGTTTATGAAAACCGGTATTTCTCTTGTGGTTGGGTTAAAGGAAAATATGAAGTTTTTGGGGATCAATTTGAAAAGTTCAAAACAAGAAAATTGCCGGTTTAGTCCTACGATTTTGCAATTGGCGTTGATATTAGATAAATAACATGAATAGATACATTACGTTAAGAAAAAAAGTAAATTTTATACTGTTGTCTATTATCGCTCTTATTATTTTGATTTTTGGATCTTACCTGATCCTGAAATTCAAAAACATTCGCCTGGATAACTTTTACGAACATAAGAAAAATCTCGCCAACATCACACTGTCCAATGTGATTCCGGGGATCGAGTATAATCAAATAGATTTCATCCGGGGATTCTTCGCCAGATTGGAAAAAGATAAAGATTTCGCTTTCGGAATAATATACGATAATTTTGACAATTTGTACGCCCAACATATAAGGAAAGGAATAACGTTACAATACAATAGCCTTGAAAAACGCAATTTCGATGATCAGAAGTATTATGTCATCGTACAAAAGATGATTGCCGAACCTCAGGGCAAACTGGGGACATTGGTCCTGGGATTCAACCGGAAGCAGATTCAGGATGAGATCAGTACGATGGTGACGCAGATTGGTGGATTTCTAGCGTTATTGGCGCTGGTTTTCACAGTTTTACTGTATTTCCTGATGGAACGGGTCGTGATTCAGCCGCTGAAAAAAATCACCAGGGCCACCGAACGGGTGGCTGAGGGCGATCTTTCAGCCAGGGTCGCTTTTACCAGAAGAGATGAACTGGGGAATCTCGGAGCCTATTTCAATGAAATGGCAGAAAATCTCTCCAGGAATTTTGATACCCTCGAACGGGCCAAGAATGAGATATTCCAATTGCAGGTCTACCTGAACAATATTATCGAAAACAGCCCCAATGGCGTCATCACCATCGACGGCGATGGGCGCTTCGTCAAAATCAACAAATCCGCAATCGCAATGTTGGAGTTGAACGACGGGCCATTGATCGGCCGGTTGATATACGAGGTGGATCTCAATTTTTTGAAATTCCAGGAAGCTATCAACGAAGTCGCCGGAATGAAACGATCCATGCATTTTGATAGGGAATTTCTGAAAATAGCGGGTAATGAAAAAGTATTTAATATTCTGATCTATCCTGTGGACTATCTAGACCGAGGCGGCATCGTTATTTTGATAGTGGACATGAGTGAGCGGGTTTCGCTCGAGAAACAATTGGTGCAATCCCAAAAAATGGAAGCCATCGGTACTCTGGCGGGTGGCATCGCCCATGATTTTAACAATATCCTGACCATTATCATGGGGTACCTCTCTGTGCTGAAGTTCCAGGTCAAAGAGTGGCGTATTCTGGATAAAATCAACCTCATCGACGCGGCCGCCCAGCGCGCCGCTGAATTGGTCAAGCAGATCCTCGTGCTTTCCAGGAAAGAATCTGGCAAATTCAACCATATCAACTTATGGGAAGTATTGGAAGGCGTGCTCAAAATGATCAAGGAGTTTTTCCCCAGGTCCATTAAAATCCAGAAATTTGCCGATGACGAGTCTTATCCCCTTTATGGCGATAAAAATCTCCTCAGCCAGATGCTGATGAACCTATTGATAAACGCCAGGGATGCCATCGAGTCGTCTGCCAACAAAGATAACGGATATATCCAGATTTCATTGAAAGAAATTTATGTCGATTCCTACCTCAAAAAGTTCTACAATGTGGCGGAAGTGAACCGGTATGTTGAGTTGAGGATTTCCGATAATGGCTGCGGCATGGATGAAAAAACAATGTCCAATATTTTTGATCCGTTTTTCACCTCAAAGCCTAAAGGAAAAGGCACGGGACTTGGTTTGTCGATTGTCTACAGTATTGTCAACAACCATGGCGGCGTGATCAATGTTCACAGCGAGAAAAATAACGGAAGTACATTCATGGTCCTGTTACCCATCGGAAAAGACGGTAAGTCCAGCGTCAAAGAAGACGAGCAACAATTGCTTCACGGCGAAGGAAATATCGTTGTGGTAGACGATGAACCGGAGATTTTGAATACTGTCACCGATATGCTGGAAGTGATGGGGTATAAGGTGCAGTGCTTCAATAATGGAGTTAATTTTCTCGACTATTTCGAGAGTAATTTTATGGGGATCGATCTGGTGATTCTCGATATTATGATGCCGGAGATGGACGGTATGCGAACCTATACTCGATTGAAGGATCTGGCATCCAGTATTCCGGTGATCTTTAGCTCCGGTTATTTTGAAGACAAATTGAGAAATGAATTTCAAAAAGAGGTGGGGGAGATCTATTTTCTTCCCAAACCATTCAGTATATATGAGCTTTCCCGGACAGTGCACCAATTGATCGGAACAGGGGATGGCGAAGCCTCCTCCGGTAACGGCGGCGAGTCGCCCGTCGATCCCGGCAACTAAAATTAAGTTTCATTGCTTCTCCCTGTTGACAAACAGGGTAGTTATTGATTATAATACCGTATTATCAGATTGCCGGAGTGGCGGAATTGGCAGACGCACCAGACTCAAAATCTGACGGGGCTTGTCCCTGTGAGGGTTCGACTCCCTCCTCCGGCATTCTCGCTTATCCCCTCCAATATATAAATCATCACGTTTACCGGTTATCCAAAAATAGTGATAAATTTTGAGAAAAACGGTTGATTTTTATTGCATTATGTTATATTCTAACCTCTAGCTAACCCGGAAAACGAGTACGGTGTTTGTTGTAGTTTTGACATAGTTCCAATGCTAAACAATCTTTTTCGGTGTACACTGAATAATTATGTCCCAAGGAGAATCGCTGAATGGCTGATATTGCCATGCTATGTAAAGACGGTAAAGTCGTGGGCGTCGAAGACGGTCATGTCAACGTTTTAATCACAACCCCTTCCGCTTGCGCGTCGTGTCATGCTAAATCCGCTTGTTACACATTCGATCAAAAAGAAAAGGTCATTACCGCCCAATCCAGCCAGGATTTACAGGTGGGAGATATCGTGCGTATTGAAATGGAAGAAAAACTAGGTTGGATCGCCCTCTTTTACACCTTTATCTTGCCGTTCCTGATCATGATTCTCATTCTATTCGGTTTGTTTGCCTCCGGTATGAGTCAGACAACGTCCGCATTAATAGCTGTTTTAAGTCTTGTGCCTTATTACCTGGTTTTATATCTATTCAGGAATAAGATCGAAAAAGATTTTGTCTTTTTGGCAGTAAAGAAAGACTAAACTTTAAATGATTGAACGAGGTGAATTTTGAATCCGGTTATTTATTCATTGACCATGTTGGGTGCTGTTGCTGCCGTGGCTGCTGTCATTCTTTTCGTTGTGGCCAAAAAATTCAAAGTGGAGGAAGATCCCCGTATCGATGAAGTGGCGGAACTCCTTCCCGGCGCGAATTGCGGTGGATGCGGCTATCCCGGTTGTCGCGGATTTGCCGAGACTATCGTGAAAGCCGCTGACGAGGGTGATATCTCCGCTCTCAATTGTCCTGCTGGTGGCAGCATAACTATGAGTAGTATCGGCGAGTACTTGGGTTTAGAGGTAGCCGAGTCTCAGCCGACCATAGCGGTTGTCCGCTGTGGAGGAACAAAGGAAAAAGCTCCGCCCAAATTGACCTATGACGGCCCGTCCAAATGTGTCATCGTCCATAAACTTTTTAGCGGCGAAAATGGATGCCCGTACGGTTGTCTGGGATTAGGCGATTGTGTGGCGGCGTGTGATTTCGATGCCATTTACATCGATGAAACCACTGGCCTGCCGGTGGTGGATAAAGACAAATGCGTTAGTTGCGGAGCGTGCGTCAAAGCTTGCCCCAGAAGCATTATCGAAATCCGCCCGGTGGGGAAAAAGGAACGTCGCGTATGGGTCTCTTGTATGAACCAGGAAAAAGGCGGCGTTGCCACAAAAAACTGTAAAGCTGCATGTATCGGTTGTATGAAATGTGCCAAGGAATGCCCTGTCGATGCGATAACAGTCAAAAATTTCCTGGCTTATATCGATACTGAAAAATGTATTGCCTGCGGAAAGTGCGTACCTGTATGTCCTACAGGCGCAATCCAGGCGACCTTTACACCCCCTAAGCCGAAACCCAAACCCGAACCCGCTCCGAAAGAAGATGCAAAGGAAGCGAGTGCGTGAAAATTCAAACGGAGTTGCAATGAAACTAAAAACTTTTAAAATTGGAGGCGTACATCCGCCGGAGAATAAAATCTCGGCTGATAAGCCCATAGAAACATTGCCCTTACCGGACAAGGTAAGTATTCCTTTGTGCCAGCATTTGGGCGCCCCAGCGGTTCCCACCGTAAAAAAAGGCGACGCAGTGAAGGTCGGTACATTGATCGCGAAAGGTGAAGCATTTATTTCAGCCAATATTCATTCGTCTGTATCCGGTACTGTGTCCGGCATCGACGATGTGATGGACGCCAGCGGTTATAAGGCAAAAGCCGTTGTCATCAATGTAGAAGGCGATGATTGGGAAGATAGTATCGACCGCTCTCAGGATCTTGTAAAAGAGATCGCGCTCGATTCCCAGGCCATTGTCGGAAAAATCAAGGAACATGGTATCGTCGGTCTTGGCGGCGCATGTTTTCCTACACACGTAAAGTACATGTTTCCCGCCGGCAAAACCGCGGATGCCATTGTTATCAACGGTGTGGAATGTGAACCCTATCTGACCTCCGACCACCGGCTGATGCTGGAACGGCCGGATGAGATCCTGGTTGGCGTCCAAATTTTAATGAAGGCCGCCAATGTGGATCGCGCTTACATCGGTATCGAAGCAAACAAGCTTGACGCGATTGAACTGTTGAGTCAAAAAGCCAAAGACTATCAGGGAATTGACGTGGTGGCCCTGAAGGTCCAATACCCCCAGGGAGCTGAGAAACAATTGATCAAAGCGATCTTGAATCGCGAAGTTCCCGGCGGGAAATTGCCTCTGGATGTCGGTTGTGTCGTCAACAACATTGGAACCGCATTGGCGGTTTATGAAGCCGTCCAGAAAAACAAGCCCCTAATCGAGAGAGTGGTGACGTTAACGGGAAAAAAACTGGAAAAAACCGGGAATTTCCTGGCCCGCGTCGGTGTTCCGGCAAGCAAACTTCTGGATGCTCTCGGTGTCGAGATGCCGGAAGGGACCGCTAAGGTCATTAGCGGCGGCCCCATGATGGGTAAAGCTGCTCCCGGTCTCGATATCCCCATTACCAAAGGTACATCCGGCTTGATTCTAATGGATGAAAGCGAGGCCAAACGCAACAAAGTGCAAGCCTGCATCCGTTGCGGGAAATGCGTGACTGTTTGCGCCATGGGATTGGAACCCTATTTGCTGGAAAAATTGTCTGAAAAAGACAAATTCGAAGAGGCAGAGCAGGAATTGGTCGCCGATTGTATCGAATGCGGCTCCTGCAGCTATACCTGTCCGTCGTCCCGACCGTTGCTCGACCTGATACGCTATGGCAAGTCAAATGTGATGAGAATCCGGGCCGAAAGGAGGCAAAAATGAACAACCGCTTGATACTCTCCCTTTCTCCCCACGAAAAGGGGAGTGAAAATGTTCAAAAAGTTATGTGGGGCGTCGTAATCGCACTGTTGCCGGCTCTATTCTCTTCTATCTACTACTTCGGCTTCGGCGCTATCAGAGTGGTGGTTCTGGCAATGATCTTTTGCATCGGGACCGAGTATGTGATCCAGAAGTTCATCACCAAACAAGCGGTAACCGCGTTTGACGGATCCGCCGCCATCACCGGTTTGTTGTTGGCCTTCAATGTTCCCTCCACGATTCCGTGGTGGATGTTGTTGGCGGGTTCTGTAGTCTCGATTGGCGTTGCCAAGATGGCGTTCGGCGGTTTGGGAAAAAACCCGTTCAATCCAGCGCTTGTTGGGCGCGCGTTTATGCTGGCGAGTTTCCCGGTCCAGATGACCACCTGGCCCGTGCCGTTGGAAAAGATCTGGAGCATGGGAGCCGATGCCGTCACCGCCGCCACCCCGTTGGGAATATTGGCGGAGAAAGGCGTCGCAGGACTTCCCAACCTCATGGATCTGTTCCTGGGCAAGATTGGGGGCTGTATCGGTGAAACATCCGCTATCGCAATCTTGATCGGCGGTATCTATATGATCTACAAAAAGATCATCACCTGGCATATCCCCATCTTCTATCTGGGTTCGTTGGCTGTGACCTCCGGGATATTCTGGCTGATGGATCCCGGCAAATACGCCGATCCGTTGTTCCATTTGCTGGCCGGCGGAGCCATGCTGGGCGCCTGGTTCATGGCTACCGACATGGTGACCAGTCCCATGACTGTCAAAGGGCAGATCATATTCGCCGTATTCGGCGGCCTGCTCTGCGGGTTGATTCGAATCTTCGGCTCCTATCCCGAGGGATGCTCGTACTCGATCCTCATCATGAACGCGTTTGTACCGCTGATCGACAAATACTCCAAACCCAAACGCTTCGGCGCGGAGGTGAATTATGGCTAAGACAAAAAAACTACCCTCTACTTTTTTAAATATGTTATTGGTGATGACTCTGGTGGCTGTAGTGTCGGCGCTGGCGATGGGTTTTACCTTCACCGCCACCAAAGATGCGCGGGAAATGGTTGAGGTCAAGCGCACTCTGGCCGGCATCCAGAATGTCATGCCCGGTTTCGACAATAAACCGGACCAGGAGAAATTCGTGGTGGAAGGCTATGAAGGTCTGGAATTCTACCCTGCCAAAAAAGGCGATGAATTTCTCGGCACCGCTGTAAAGACCTTTTCTGATAAAGGCTTCACCGGAGATATCTGGATCATGGTGGGCTTCGACAAGGACAATAAAATCAATAATATTTCAGTCCTGAAGCACGCTGAAACTCCCGGCCTGGGCAGCAAGATGTCCGACGCCAAATTCAAGGACCAGTTCAACGGCAAAGACCCCGCGGTATTTAAAGTCGTCGTCAAAAAAGACGGCGGTGAAGTGGATGCGATAGCCGCTGCCACTATCAGTTCCCGGGCGTTCTGCGATGCCGTGACCAGGGCATATGAAGCGCTGAAAAAGAAAGAAAGCGAGGTAAAAAATGAGTCTGTGGAATGAGTTTACCAAAGGATTTTTAAAAGAGAACACGGTCTTTGTCTTGCTATTGGGCATGTGTCCCACTCTGGCGGTTACCAGTTCCGCCATTAACGGTCTTGGTATGGGACTGGCATCGACCGCTGTGTTGGTGGGGTCCAATTTGGTGATATCCTTGCTGAAGCGATGGATCCCCGACAAGGTCCGCATCCCGGTCTTCATTGTTATCATCGCCAGCTTCGTGACAATCATCGACCTAACCATGGGAGCATATCTACCGGATCTGCATGAAGCCCTCGGCATCTTTATCCCGCTCATCGTGGTAAACTGCTTGATACTCGGTCGCGCTGAAGCCTTCGCTTCCAAGAACACCGTGTTGCCTTCAATTGTTGACGGCGCGGGAATGGGATTGGGATTCGCCTTTGCTCTGACTATTTTGGGTTCTGTCCGGGAGGTTTTGGGCGCCGGATCCATCTTTGGATTCAGGTTTCTGGCGGAGGATGCGAGCACAATGTTGCTTTTCATCTTGCCGGCTGGCGCGTTTATCACCCTGGGTTTTTTGATCGCCCTCATCAACATGATGAAGAAGAAAGCGGCGTAACGGAGGTTGACAATGGAATATTTTGCAATTATTATCGGCGCGATTTTCGTAAACAACATCGTTCTGGCTAAGTTTCTGGGTATTTGCCCGTTTCTTGGAGTCAGTAACAAAATCAGTACCGCCGCCGGCATGTCGGCAGCCGTTGTTTTTGTTATGGCTCTAGCGACGATGGTGACTTACCTGATCCAGGCGTTGATCCTGGTTCCCCTCAATATCGAATTCATGCAGACTGTCAGTTTCATCCTGGTCATCGCTTCGTTGGTGCAGATGGTGGAGTTGGTGAT
>JAHELQ010000367.1 GCA_024644125.1 Candidatus Aminicenantota bacterium
GCCAAAAACGAAGCGCTGAGTTTGAGAGCCATCAGGAAATTTAAACAACCGGCGTTGAGACTGATGCAAGGGATACCTGAATCCCCGAGCCCCAACTCCTTCTGGAATTGCGCGCCCTGTTCGGGAATACCCATATCGAAAGAATTGGAAGCATTCAAGATCAAATCGATATCTTCCAAACGCATACCCGCGTCATTTACGGCCGTTTTTGCCGCCTCCGCCCCCATGAAAGTGACGGTTTCATGTTCCACCCAGCGACGCTCGCGAACGCCTTGTTTATGTTCGCACCATCCGGGTTCAAGATTGCACCGCTCCTCAATTTCGCCGGAGGGGACCAACCGGGTAGGCAGGTAACGGCCGATCCCGACAATCTTCAGGGGTAAGGGATACTTGTGTTCGGAATTGTTATTCATAGAATGCCTCCTGTTATCTCAGTCTCTTTCCGGCAACCAATACTTTTGGCGGCAGAATGGATAAGTGGGAACAGGCATTCGGCCGGGAATCTCTCCTGGATATAGAAGACTCCAATCCACTACCCCACCCAAAACCCAGAAGTTTGCCAGATGATCGAAATTCTGTATGCGGATAAAATGTTTGACTGCCTCCACCCCCTGTTCTCCTGACAATAGAAAACCAAAACTGCGGGTATTGTCCGCTACATTTCCCTGGAACACATGATCGGAGATCTCCTGCCCCATTGCAAACGCCGACAATTTTTCGAACAATTCTTCCAGGCCGGATGCCACAATGGCCAACCTCTCGTCCATTTCCTCCCTGCCGGCCTGCAAGGTATACGCCAATCGCGTGACATCGACACCGGTTCGAAGCGAGGATCGGCGTTTCGCCTTGCAATAATTCAAGAGGCTTTCTTTATAATCTCTACCCAGATTCTGAATAAACGCTCCGATGGAAGCTGATTTCAGAAAATATTCCCCATTGATATTCAGGTTAAAAAGCCGGTTGACAGCCCCGGAAAACGCTTCGGCACTTCCGGTGGTGAAGCCGTCAGGGTTGGTTCTCAACAATTTATCGGACAATTGAAGGATATCGCCTTCAATTTCCTTCAGGGCTTTCCTGATGTTGAGCGGTGCCCCGGATCCTCCACCGGAATCATCCGGTTGCCTCAGATATTTGACCAAATCCCTGGCATAGTCGACCAACCGCTCGCGATTCCGCGCCGAAAGCACAAAAATTTGCGGACCGGTTTTGTTGGAATCACCATTCGCTGAATTTCGGGGGAAAGTTTCCAACACTACATGAACCTTAGAACCGCCGACTCCAAACGCGCTCACCGCGGACCGGAAGGGGCGCGGCTGCCAGGCGGCGGCTTTTGAGACGGTATCGAAAGGCGTTCCCTTTAGATGATCCTCGCCGCATCCGTTATTGCTGAAGGAAGAGGGTGGCAGCACATTCTTGTTCATAGACATTACGGTCTTGATAATCCCGGCGATACCGGCGGCAGATTCCAGACGTCCGGTATTTTCCGCCAATGATCCGATTCCACAAAATTTATCGGACGGCAACGGAGTGTTCCGCTTCCTGGATACTTTTTCAAACGCCACCTTCAATGCGTCGATCTCCAATCGCCGCAATTCAGCGACCGCCGCGCCACTCTCGACATACCCGATAGAGGCGGGATCGATTCCTTCGTTTTCGTATACCTGTACGAACAATCCTTCCAGAGACTCGGGGGACGGGAAACCGTTTTCAGTGGTTCTTCCGCTATACTGCACACCGATACCATCGATCACCGCGTAAATATGATCTTTGTCGCGGCGGGCTTCGGAAAGCGGTTTTAACAATACAGCTCCCCCTCCCTCGCCGAAAAAAGACTCTTGCCCGTCCGCTACTCCCGTGGAGGCGCCGCCAATACTCCAGGGATACAGCAATAGATTAATCCCACCTACAATCGCCATACTGCACATCCCATTCCGAATCGCCGACATCCCCCGATACAGCGCCATAAGGGAACTGGATCCCGCAGTATCGACAGCTTCACATGGGCCGTGCAATTCGAGGAAATTAGCAATCCGGTTGGCGGTCATCGCCGGATGGTTAAGCCTTGGATCGACCGGGAAAACGTTGGCTGCCCCCACGTCGCCACCGGGAACATACCCATAGCCCGAAGGTGAAAATCCGAAATACACACCGGCATTGCTTCCGGCTAAAGTGGACGCTTTGTAGCCCGCATCCTCGACCACCTTCCAGACCATTTCCAGAGCGAGCCGTTGTTGAGGATCCATGAGCGACGCCTCATGGGACGAAATATTGAAGAAATCCGCGTCAAACGTATCGATTTCATCTAGAAAGCCACCTTTGCAAGCGTTTCCAAATCCCGGTATCTTTCTTCTTTCCGGTATATCCCGCACCAGCGATCTCCCCTCCTTTATATGATTCCAGAAATCCTCTAGATTGTCCGCCTGGGGAAACAACCCGTTCATTCCGATGATGGCGATGGGCTCTGATAATGAAAATCCAGCGGCTGTTGACAGCACCGCCTCCAACTCACAATCGTCACAAGAAGCCTCCGTAAATTCAAGGCAGGATGTGTTTTTTTGGGGAGCGGAATTGAAGTGGCGGAAAAGATTGCCGCCAAACCGGTCAATCAAAAATTTGGACAATGATTCGATGGTGGGTTGCTTCAGATCGAAGAATGATTCGATCGTAAATTCAATATCATACGTTTTGTTGATCCTGCTTACAAACTCAGACATTGTGATGGAGGAAAATCCATAGTCGAGAAGCGGTCGGACAATATCAATTTCTTCCCTGTCAACCTTCAAGATGGCCGCCACAACTCCGGCCACCTCGATCGCGAAATCGGACGTGAATTCCGAATGGGCCTCCAAAGACATAACCGCGGCATCCGCCGAACCAGCCTTCGCCGGAAGAGTGTCTTCCCGCTGCGAAACCTGATGGGCTTTCTTGAGGCAGAAATCCCTCATTCGAATCAGTGGTCGCCCATTTAGATCCACCATCACCATAGAGAATTTCTTGACCGGGGAATTTTCCACTTGATTGGAAGAAACCCTCGCATACACATAACACTCCGGCGCCAGAGGCCGGAGGATTTCCGTCTCCCCTAACGCAAACGATAGATAAGGTCTGCCTGGTTCCTGGACAGTGTTGATCATCAATCCGGTGACAGTTTGAAGAATCGGATCCATCAACGCCGGATGCAATGTGTAATCATTCAGGCTATGTTCCACCGAACGATGGAGTTTCAGATGAGCAAGAGCTTCCGTATCGTTGTAACGCAACTCCAGGAGCGCCTGCAAACTCGGCCCGATGACGAATCGTCTCGTTTTGTATGCGTCGTAACATTCAACTCCTTTCAAATATCCGGGACAACGTTCCTTTATCGATTCGACATCGACGATCTCTTCAGTGCCCACCATTGGGTCAGAGGTTTGAAATTCTATTTTTCCCCGACAATTGATGGCCGTTTCGCCATCTTGCCGTTCTTCCCGCACCTCAAATTCAGCTCCATCTCCGTCCGGGCGCAATTGAACCTTGATCCTGGAGGGCCCATGATCAACGGTTATCAGATTGGACCAAACCAGATTCTTGATCTTTGAAACCAGTCTACCAAGAAGCGTTTCTCCGGCGGCGCGGACCATTTCAAGATACGCGACGCCCGGAAGCACTTTTCGGCCGTAAACGACATTGTCAACCAGGAAGAATTCATCGCCGGCTAACAGTACTTCCACTTGCTTCACAGTGGGAGTGGACCGGTCGTTACCCGCCAGAGGATTGTTCCGCTTTGTATTGCCGAAGCCCTCGATCCAACAGCGACGCTTTTCAAATGGATAAGCCGGCATTGGGATTCTCCGGTATTTGCCACATGAAAACAAATCTTTCCAATCGACGACGCCTTCTCCAGTGTATTGCGAGGCCAGTTCGAGCAACCACTCTTTGTAATCTTCACCAACACCGTCTTCTCCCTGTTTTTCACCGGAAAAAAAGGTGTCGATTTTTTCCGCCGCCGATACCCGATGCAGAGTTGCCGCCAAATCTTCCGTATCCCTCACAATCAACGCAGACCTGACATTAAAATGGGTTCGCCCACAGGACAGCGTGTAGGCGATATCGCCTGGCCAATGATTCATACCTTCCCGGTCGAGCCATCTCGACAAATTCTCGATTATCCGCGTCAAGACGGGATAGGAACGTGCGGATAGCGGAATGATATAGTAAGGTTTTTCCAAACGCGATCCTTCGCTCGACTGGACGGGCGGAGCTTCGATAATCATATGGGCATTGGTGCCGCTGTATCCGAACGAACTCACCGCGGCCCGCGCCGGTCGCCTGTCATTCAGATTCCAATGGGACAATTTTGTATTGACATAGAATGGGCTAGCGGAAAGATCCAGATGTTCATTCTCCCGCCGGTAATGCAAGGAAGGCGGAATTTTACCATGCTTCAACGCCAACAATACTTTTATGACGCTGGCTACGCCTGCTGCCGCGGAGGTATGTCCAATATTGGTTTTAATCGATCCAATCGGACAAAATTGAGTTTTAGAAGTGTATTTGCGAAACGAGTCCGTTAGGGCTTCAATCTCGATCGGATCTCCAAGCTTGGTTCCTGTGCCGTGGGCTTCCACATACGAGATGGTTTCAGGATTGATGCCGCTCCGTTTATACACCTCGAGTTCAAGCTCGGTTTGGGAGCGGGCGCTGGGAGCTGTAATTCCATTGGTCCTGCCGTCCTGGTTGATGCCTATCCCTTTCATCACTCCGTAGATATGATCGTTGTCAGCCAACGCTTTATCGAGCAACTTTAAAACAACCGCTCCAACGCCTTCTCCGGGGACAAAGCCATCGGCGTTGTTATCGAAGGTCTTGCACCGGCCGTCCTTTGCCAGCATTCCGCTCTTACTCATGGCGATATAGGGCTTGACCGTGAGGTACAGAGATACGCCGCCCGCCAGAACGAGATCCAACTGGCGGTCAATGAGGCTCAGACTCCCCAGGTAAATCGCCACCAGCGAAGATGAACAAGCGATATCGATTGGGACCGCGGGTCCTTTGAGGTTCATAAAATAGGAAATCCGTGCCGCCAATATCGAGCGCGCGTTGAACATATTTTCGGGATACTCATCGCTCATGACGCCGACATAAACGCCGCATTTGCAATTATCAATATCTTCGGCAGAATAACCAGCATCTTCAAACGCCCGCCACGCCTCTTGCATGAACAACCGTTGCTGGGGATCGAGCAATTCCGCTTCCGCCGGCGAAATATTGAAAAACAATGGATCGAACTTATCGATATCATCGAGGAATCCGCCCCATTTGCAATATGTTTTGCCGGCTCTCGCTGGGTCCGGATCATAATATTCAGCTACCGACCATCTCCCGGAGGGAACTTCCCGTACCGCATCCAAACCGTTTACCAGATTGTCCCACAACTGAGCGTATGTCTCGGCGCCGGGATACCGTCCGGACATACCGATTATAGCGATATCCGAAGTGTTGACCTCGGTTTTGGCAGCCGTTGGCTGAAATAACTCCGGCGGGGAGGGTTCGGGAGACGAGGATTCAAGATACGCGGCCAGTTCAAGAACCGATGAGTGGTCATACAGCCTTGTAGCTTTGATATCAATATGATATATCTGTTTCAATTTGCGGGTGAATTCGACCCCTAAAACCGAATCCATGCCCAATTCGCTGAACGGTTTTT
>JAHELQ010000368.1 GCA_024644125.1 Candidatus Aminicenantota bacterium
ATGAGCGACGCCGCCATATCCGCCGAAGGAGACATCGTGGTCTTCAGTTCTTCCAGTCCCGCCCTACCCGGCGATGACAGCGGCGCGCACCGCGATATCTTCGCGGTATCGCTGAGGTCCGGAGAACCGGAATCCTCCTGCCGCCGGACCTGTGAATGAGAGAGGCGATCACTGGCTAAACATTGAACACCTTGCGGAAATGGAAACCGTAAATCGCATAGGTGATAGCCAATGGCAGCACGCGGGGGCGCTTGAACAACGACCAGAAAAACAATTTCCAGAAATACAGGCGTCCCCGGTCTTTGATCCCCAGCACCACCATTGATTGAAAAAACGCCTTGATATACGTGGGGCGAAACCGCAACGACCGTTTGGCCTCGGTCTGCTTTGCCTTGAGAAACTCCATCACCCTCTCGTAGTAGGGTTTATAGGAATAAATCTCCTTGAGGATCGTCTGATATCCCTCCATCAACCGGCTCACATCCATCTTGGGGATGAAGTTGATGGAAAAATCGGTATTATTGCCGGTGCAATCCTGGATGAGACGGTTCTCACTCTTGAGCCGTTTGTAGAGTTTCGAATTGCGCGGAGCGTTCAGCAAACCCACCATCGCCGTGATAATGCCGCTTTTTTTGATGAACTCGATCTGCTTCGAAAAAATCGACGGCGAGTCATTGTCGAAGCCCACGATAAAGCCGCCGGCCACTTCCAATCCAAAAGCCTGAATCTTCTTGACGCTTTCCACCAGATTGCGGCGGGTGTTCTGTTTCTTGTTGCATCCCACGAGACTCTCCTCTTCCGGCGTTTCGATGCCGACAAACACGGAAGCGAAACCCGCTTCCACCATCAACCGCAACAGCGATTCATCGTCCGCCACATTGACCGAAACCTCGGTGGAAAAAACGAACGGGTTTTTCCGCTTCTTCTGCCATTCGATCATGGCGGGCAACACATCCTGCTTCAATTTGGCCTTGTTACCGATGAAATTATCGTCCACAAAAAACACATTCCCCCGCCAACCGGTGAAATAAAGCTGTTCCAGCTCGGTCAACACGTGCCATTTGTTCTTGGTGCGGACATTACGCCCAAAAAGCGTCGTGATATCGCAAAAATCGCAATCGAATGGACACCCTCTGGAGTACTGGATATCCATAGAGGCGTATTTTTTTATATCCAACAATTCCCACATCGGCACCGGCGTATGCTCCAATTCAGGGAATGCGTCCGAACTGTACATCCGCTGCGGCTTCCCATCCGCCAAATCCCGGAGAAACTCCGGCAATGTTATCTCCGCCTCATTGAGCACCAGATGATCCACAGTCGGGAAATCGTCTGGCGACGCGCTGAACAACGGCCCGCCGGCCACAGTCATTTTCCCCTTACTCTTGCACCGGGCGATCACTTTCTCCGCCGACTTTTTCTGCACCGCCATGGCGCTGATGAACACCATATCGGCCCAATCGACATCTTTATCTTTCAAACGGGACACATTCATGTCCACAACCTTCTTTTCCCATTCTCCCGGCAGCATCGCAGCCACAGTGAGGATACCCAACGGCGGATGAACCGCTTTTTTGGAAATGAAATCGAGAGCGTGTCGGAATCCCCAAAACGTATCCGGGCAAGCCGGGTAAATCAATAGAATGTTCATTGTTTCTTCTCCTGGAATTTCAAATTTTATCCAGCCATTCCTGGATAGTGACGTTCAACCAATTTTGTGGCTGTGTTTATGATAGGTAAAATGTAGTCGCAGGTAAACGCGTCCAACAACTGATTTCCGGGCTCTTCAATGGTATAGTATTTCCGCTGGGGCCCCCGGCTGGATTTTTGCCACTGGGCGGACACCATCTTGCTCCGCTCGAGATTCTTCAAGATCTGGTAGACGCCGCTTTCGCCGAAATTGATCTTCGAGTCGGAAATCTCCGACAATCGCTTCATGATCTGAAAGCCGTACATCGACCCATCCTTCAAAAATAATAGGATAAAATATCCGGTAAAACCTTTTTTATATTCTTTGCCCCAACGCTTCAACATTTTGGCAATGTTCTTGTCCATATCCATAATCACCTCACATCCCACTATAGTGAATTATACTATAGCGATTTGTGAAATTCAACATAAATATTTTTTTCTTGCGCAATCACCCATCTCGTCGGCAAAAATTTAGACATTTCCGATTTGTAGTTGACTGGGAAACAGGAAAGATATAAATTAGTAGTGTAAACCATCGAGCGAATCAACACTCGATACAAGGAGGTAACATGTCACACCATCATTCACTCATTACAATCGCGGGGCTCATCGCCATCGCCGCCTTCCTTTTCACCATTCCGTTCATGGGGCTCGACGCCGCTTCGGCAGACAATCCCATCGACCCGCTGGCAAAGCGTGAACTATTGAGGCAAAACCTCGCCACCATGCAGGCTGAACTCGAATCCGGGCATCACACATTCGAAATCGGCTTCAATCCGGCCATGCAATACTCCATCGACCAACTCTGCACCTATATTCCCCAATCCCAGAAGGCTTGCCTCTACCTCACTCAATCAAAAAACATCGCCACGGTCGAAACTCTGCCATCCAGTTACATCGGTTATTTTACCCCTATAAGGAGCCAGGGAGCCTGTGGAGGAGCTTGGGCCGTCGCGTCCTGCGGCGAATTCGAAAGTGTCATCAAAAAAAAGGACAGTATCGAGGTGAACCTCTCCGAGCAACAGCTCATCTCCTGCAACCCCTACGGCTGGGGCTGCAACGGCGGAGATTTCTACTACGACCAGTTCGTCAATCCCGGCGCCATGCTGGAATCCTGCTTCCCCTACGTCGGACTCGACATCCCCTGCGTCGACACCTGTCCCTACCCCTACCAGGCGCAGGGTTGGGGGTATGTGGATCCCAGCGTGAACGTCCCGGCGGTGGACGACATCAAGTTGGCCATCTACACCTACGGAGCCGTAGGCGCGTGCGTGTATGTGGATTCCTATTTCCAGGCCTATGTGAGCGGCACGTTCTCCAAATGCAAAAAAAATGTCAGTTGGCCCAATCACACCATCCAATTGGTGGGCTGGGACGACGCCAAAGAGGCCTGGTTACTGAAAAATTCGTGGGGCATCGCCTGGGGCGAAAACGGCTTCATGTGGATCAGGTACAATTGCAATCTGGTGGGCTACGAAGCCAATTACGTGATCTATTAACTTTCCCATCCCCGGGATACTCCATCCCGGGGAATTCTTTCCGGCCCACAGAACCGGACCTAGAGACCGGTCTCGCGTAATTCCTCGAACAACCGTTTCTGGTTGTCGTCCAGGTTCGCGGGCAACACCGCTTGCAGCCGGACCAACAAATTGCCGTCCTCCGCGCCTTTGCTTCCGAGAATCCCTTTCCCTTTTACCCGCAGCAAGCTGTTGTTTTTGGAATTGGCCGGCACTTTCAACTTGATCTGGCTGCCGTCCAGTGTGGTGATCTCCACGCTGCCCCCCAGCACCATGTCGGTGAGAGGCACCTTCGCATCCATCGCCAGATCCCTGCCCTTCACCTCGAACACCGGATGCGGTTCCACCTTTATCTTGCAAATCAGGTCGGCCCGTTGACCGGTCATCGGGTCCAGCGAGCCCTTGCCCCGCAATCTGAGTTTTTTTCCGCTCTCGATCCCCTGGGGAATCGTGATATCCAGAGTTTCAGGCCCGCTCCCGGTATCCAGTTGCACCCGCCGCCGGGCGCCAAGAACAGCGTCTTCTAGACTGACCCGAAGCTCCAGCTCCTCCTGCCGCGGACGCCGCGGTTGCCGCTGAAACCCGCCGCCACCGCCGCCGAACGGCGAGCCGAAATCGAAAGAAAAACCGCCACCGCCGCCGGGTTTGCGACGGCCGCCGAACAGATTGGAGAATATATCGTTCCCCAGCCCGAACTCGCTAAACACACTGCCAAAATCAAAGCCGCTGAAGATGTCCTCTTGCGAGAATTTCCGCGAGAACCCCTCGGCTCCAAACATATCATATTGCTTCCGCTTTTCGTCGTTGCTCAAGACGGCGTACGCTTCGTTTATCTTCTTGAATTTCTCTTCCGCCGCCTTGTCATCCGCGTTCTTATCCGGATGATACTTCATCGCCAGTTTGCGGAACGCTTTTTTCAGTTCGTCTTTTGTGGCGTTTTTCGCAACGCCCAGTAGTTTGTAATAATCCTCAGCCATCAGTCTTTCCCTCACTCGCTTTCAAATTCAACTAATCCTAGATTATAAAAAAAACCTTCCCAAAAATCAAGTCTTTTAATGCCATAATTTAACAATATCACTCAGGACTATTCTCCCTCTCCCCATCACCGGCATCAATACAGCATCCCCAACGGAATCCCAATTGTCCAATTGTTGAGAAACACCACTTCATCCCCCCTATACAGCACCACCCCAAAGGGAACTTTCCCCTCCGCCTGGCTTTCCCGGAAACTCCTCAGTCCCCTAAGCGACGACGGACTCACAGTCGCCGCCGATTTCACCTCGATGGGTATCAACCTCTGTTTCCACTCCAGCACAAAATCCACCTCCGCCCCATTATTGGTGCGCCAATAATACAGCCCCGGCCGCGGAGCCATATCCTTGATCTCCTTGTACAATTCCGAAAACACATGAGCCCCCAGAACACCGCCCCAATCGCCGCCGCTCACCATCCGCTCCACCGAGTCGTTCTGCACAAAGTAATTCAGCAACCCAGTATCCATATAAAAAATCTTCGCCGCCTTGATCACCTGCTTCCGCTGCTCCACCGAATAAGCCGCCAACCGCTTGACCTGAAACATCGTTTCCAAACTAAGGAGATATCGTTCGATGGCGGCATGCGGTAAGCCCGAATCCCCTGATATACTAACCCAACCAAACAGCCCTCTAAAAAACGACTCAAATGCCTCCCGATCTCCAGCTTCACCAATATCCAGAGCTTCCCCTCCGAAAATCCGCTCCACATAATCATCCATCCATTCAGACCGCAGCCTCGCATCCTCGATCGCCGCCATCTCGGGAAATCCCCCCCGAAGAATAAAATCCAGCATCCGCTCATCCGGCAACCTTCCATCCCCAATCACCGACAATGCCTCGAACAAATCTTCGACAGTCTCACTCCCGCACACCAACTTCACCAGCCGGTTTGACTCTCTACCGACCCATTCCCCCAGGGAAAAGGGCAACGCTTCCACAAGTCCCACCCGTCCGCAAAGAGATTCCGTATGGGATTCCATCCGCAAATAATTGGCCGCTCCCGCCAGAATAATTCGATAATCAAATCCCCTATCCACCAACTCTTTAATCGCGTGAAACAACTCAGGGCATTTGTGCGCCTCATCGATCACCACATCAGAATCAAATCCCCCCACAAACGCCGACGGCCCTTCGTTCACCCTGCCTAACAGATCCAAATCCTCAAACGAAAAATACCTCCAATCACCCCCAACAATCCGCTCGATCATCGCACTCTTCCCCGCCCGCAACGGCCCATCACCATCACAACAGGAAAAACCTCAAACAACGCCCCAACAGCCCCCTCGACAAACCTCTCCCGATAATTTCTCACCAGAATTTTCTTCAAACAATCACCAAATTATTCAAACAACTCAGCCTTCAACCGCCGAATATGCTCGTCCGCGCTCTCCACAACATACCGCCCGGCCTCGATATCCTGCCTTGCCTCTTCAATA
>JAHELQ010000020.1 GCA_024644125.1 Candidatus Aminicenantota bacterium
CCCAAAAAACGAATTTCAACCGGTTGAACCGTTTTTCGAGATTTTTTCGATAATATTTTCCGAAGCCCGGTTCGGAAGTCCTGGTAGAATCAAAGATGCCGATGATGCGATGCCGCGATGCCGCAGCTAATCATCGAAGCCTTCATCGAGTGCTTCTCGACGACGAATGCTGCTTCGCCTGTCCCCATCTTTTCCCTCGACGAAGAATTCATCGACGAATGCCTACTTGCCTGTCCCCCAGTTTTTTTTGGGTTTTTCGAGATCGCGATGAAGAGGATAATCTTTAGAGGGGAGATATGTCTTCTGGTTCGTGGTTCGAGTTTTTATCGAGGGCTTCGGGTGTACGAACTCTGCTTCGCCTGTCCCTTTTGGGGTGGCCAGGTTGACAGGGGTTGGGATTGGGTGTATATTTTTGGAAGAAAGTTAGAGTTAGGGAGTTAAGGGGAATAGGATGGTGCGGGATGGAAGGTCCCGGCGAAAGGTCGTCGGGTATCTGATTCAGATTTTCCTGGCATTTTTGGGCTTGTATATTAGCAGTCTGTACAATTACCTGCTATTTCATAGTCTGGCGGAAATTTTCGCTGTCGTAGTGGCGGCGGGGATTTTTATGATCACCTGGAATTCCCGGTCGTTTTCAGACAATGATTATATTTTGATGTTGGGTATCGCCTTTTTGTTTGTGGCGGCGTTGGATCTTCTTCACGCGTTGGCTTATGGGGGGATAGGCATTTTTCAAAACTATGACGTGAACCTCCCAATCAAGCTATGGTTGGCCGGGCGGTTTTTTCAGAGTGTCTCGCTCCTTGTCGCGCCCTATTTTTTGACTCACCGGTTAAATATACCAATAATGTTCACGATATATATTCTTGCTCTGTCTGCGGTGATTTCGTCTGTTTTTTATTTTCATTTTCTGCCGGATTATTATATTGTGGGGACAGGCCTTACTGCTTTCAAAAAATATAGTGAGTATGTGATTAGTTTGGCGCTTCTGGGGGCGCTGGCGTATTTGAGATTGCGATGGGAGCTTCTGGATCCGAGGGTGGTGTTTTTTATGGGATTGTCCATTTTTTGCACGATCGCATCGGAATTGGTTTTTACAATGTATTTTGATGCCACCGATTTTGTAAATCTGGTGGGGCATTTCTTGAAGATCATCGCTTTTTTGTTTATTTATATCGCCATCATCGACACGGGGCTAAAATACCCTTATCTGCTCTTGTTTCATGATCTAAAACGAAGGGAAGAGGAATTACAGGCGGCGTTGAATCGGGTGAAGCAATTGCGGGGCATGCTTCCTATCTGTGCTTCGTGCAAAAAGATTCGCGACGACAAAGGGTATTGGCAGCAAGTGGAGGTCTATATCAAGGATCATGCGGATGTCGATTTCAGCCACGGCATCTGTCCCGATTGCCGTAAAAAATTGTATCCGGAGATTTCCGGAGATTCGTGAATCCCGAATCGAGTTCGTCTGGATCCGGGGTGATATCTTGCGGAAAAATATTGTATAATAGCTCTATGCTCGATAAAGTATTCAGTGCCGAAATGGTCGATAAGCTTCGCTCTCCGCAGACCAGAGGTCTCAATTGCGGCGACCGGAATTTGGTGGAATTGTATGTGGCGGGTATCGCCGCCCTTTCGAAAGAACCCATTGTCTGGGTGGTCAAAGAGAATGAAAACGCCACCCGCTTGAAGGTTCGTCTCGAAGCCTGGCTGCGGTTTCTGGAAGTTGACGATGTGGCGGTGTGTTTTTATTCCAGACCGTTTGAGGATCCTTTTATCAATAATGATACCGATTATAAAGCCGTTAGCCACAAGGCTGGCCTATTGTCTGCGCTTGCCGCCGGGAAGCGTATTTTGGCGGTGACCACTCTTTCGGCGCTCAGTATCAAGATTGAGCCTCCTGAATTGTTCGATCTTTTCTTCATCACTGTTGAAACCGGCCAAAAACTCGATAGGGATGGTTTTATCGAGCAACTCAAGGGAATGGGGTATTTCGCGAAGGATATGGCGGAGGAGAAGGGGGAAATCGCCTGGCGGGGAAGTATCGTGGATGTGTTTCCCGCGGATGGGGAGGATCCTCTCCGTTTCGAATTCGAAGCACGGCGGGTGGTCTCGATTCGTCTTTTCCAGCCTGACACGCAATCCTCCATCAAGCCGGTGACCGCGGTGCAATTGCCGTTCACCCGGTTTTTCCTGGAATTTGACGATAATCTGTCGTATCTCAAAGCCGACAAGAGGGAGATGTTTTACTTGACAGACATCCTTCCCGGTTCCCGCGTGGTGGTGTCCGACGCTTCCGGTGTGACAGGGGAACATGCGAAGCTGATGGAGATGTTCGAAAAGATTTTGCAAACCTTCATCCAGAAGCATCCAGAGTTCGCGGATTTTTCTCTAGAGGATGTATTCGATTTTTCCCTTGACACAGACAGAATTTTGAGCATCGATGACGTTTACGACGATATCTCCTCCTCCCAGGAACTCATGCCGGTAAAAAAAACCGTGGACTCCCTCGATGTGGAAGATATGCAGCGGTTGAGGGAGAAAATCTCCGGTGCGGGTTTTCATCTGGTGGTACTTTCCAACGAAGGGGATTTGCAATTCAAATTGAAGCCCTATCTCGACGATTTCCAGGTGTTCAATCTTCCGATTCCGGTTTCCATTGAAAATACCCGGACCAATGCCATGTTTTTGGGGCACAAGAAATTCCGCGAAGAGGTCGCGCCTCCGCGAAAGATCAAAAGCCGTCAGACAGAGTTGTCGGTTGGGGAGATGCAAGTAGGCGATCTTGTGGCCCACAAAAATCACGGGATCGGGCGGTTTGTCGGTTTTGCGGGCTTGAGGTTCGGGAAATTTGAGCAATTGGGCTATGATAGTATCTGGCGGCCGGACAGCGAAGAGGAATCGACGGAGTTTCTCAAAATCGAATACCAGAATAATGAGTTTTTATATATTCCCGTCTATGAATTGGGGGATCTCAATAAATATCTGGCGTTCGAAGGTTCCACTCCCAATCTCGACCGGCTGGGGGGAAAGACCTGGAAATTGAAGAAAAGCAGGGCGAAAACCAGCATTATCTCGTTTGCCCGCGAACTCCTGGATTTGTATGCCAAACGGAAAGCCATCGAAGGTCATTCGCATCTGCCGGAGGCGGATATGGAATACCGCCTGCAGCAGCAATTCCAGTTTGTGGAAACCGAAGATCAGAAGCGGGCGATCGAGGATGTGTTGAAAGATCTCGAAGCCGGCTTCCCCATGGACCGGTTGGTGTGCGGCGATGTCAGCTTCGGAAAGACAGAGGTGGCGATTCGCGCGGCGTTTCGCGTCATCATGAACGGCAGGCAGGTAGCGTTCCTGTGTCCTACCACCATCCTGGCATTCCAGCATTTCAACACTTTTCAAAAAAGATTGGCCGGATTCCCGGTCCGCATGGCGCTCCTTTCGCGGAATGTGACGGCGAAAGAGCGCCGGGAAATTTATGACGGCCTGGAGGACGGGAAAATAGATATTGTTATCGGGACTCATGCTTTATTGGCAAAAGGCGTGACCTTCAACCGGTTGGGGCTCTATGTCGTTGACGAGGAACAGCGGTTCGGGGTGTTTCAGAAGGAGAAGCTCAAGAAAGAATCGGAAGAGGTGGATGTATTGAGCTTGACCGCCACGCCGATTCCCAGGACCCTCTCTTTTTCCATGGCCGGGCTTCAGGATATCTCCATCATCCGCACACCGCCTCTGGGCCGGTTGGCGGTCAAAAATTATGTCGGCTATTTATCAAGAGAGCTTGTGGTGTCGGCAATTTTGAACGAAATTGAACGCGACGGTTTGATCTACATCGTATACAATAATATCGAAAAAATATTCGGTTTCAAAGAGAAGCTTCAAGAATGGCTCCCTGACGTCCAATTTGAGGTGATTCACGCCCGCATGAGGAGCGAGTTCATCGAGAAGGCCATCATGGACTTCACCCAGAAGAAGTTCAGGGTGCTGGTGTCCACCACCATTATCGAGAACGGCATCGACATTCCTGCGGTCAATACATTGATCATCATGCATGCGGATCGTTTCGGCCTTACGCAATTGTATCAGCTCAGAGGGCGTATCGGCCGTAGCAACCGGCAGGCGTATGCCTATTTTTTGGTTGATTCATTCGAAATCACTGAAAAAGCGAAGGCCCGGCTCGAAGCCATCCGGGAATTTTCTGATCTGGGATCTGGTTTCAAATTGGCGGAATTCGACATGAAACTCAGAGGAGCCGGTTCTTTGTTGGGAAACCGCCAACACGGCCATATCGAGGCGTTGGGATACGATTATTATCTGGAGTTATTGCAGCGGACAATCAAGGAGTTGAGGGGAGAAGAGGAGAAGGGCATCGAGACCAAGCTCAATATCAATTTTTCCTATGCCATCGCCTCCCAATACATTCGCCGTGAAACGGAGCGGATCGCTTTTTACCGAAGCGTCATAGACGCCGGGGATTTGCAGGAATTGAGCGAAGTTCGTTCCCATCTGGAAGACCGATTCGGCGCAATGCCCCAGGGGGTGGAAAAGATTTTTTATGTGGCCGCTATCCGCATCATCGCTGCAGCGGAGGGGTTTGCCGAGGTGGATCTGTATGACGACAGGCTAATAATCAAGCCCGGAGAAGGAAACACAAATATAGCCAAATATATGGTGGAGTTGCAAGGAGAGCGGATCGAACCTCAGGTGTACCAATTCGAATTTGAGGATTACCGGCAGTTTACCGGCAGTATTTCCCTGGTCTTTCACGGGTCGTGATTTATTGTGGGAATCAGGAGACCCCGGCGGGCAGGACATCTAGCTCCGCCGGGATGAATATCTGATTTTTACAGTTTTTACTTATTTTTTCCTTTCGGTCCAGAATAGAAGCCCGAAGGTATCGCTCAGATCGATTGTATCCTGAGACTTGATACCAACGCTTCCTGCCTCTTCGTTTCCGATATAGATGTTGTATTTTCCGCCGGCCAACGATCCGTAACCCTGGATTTTCGCGTCTATGACAGAGGGGCTTTCGATGGCGATATTGCTGCCAGCGCCTCCTAGAGTGAACTTATAGAGGGCCTGGTTCCCCTGAGATATGCATGGATTTAGAGTTTTGGCGTCAGCGCTGGTGGGTTTGTAGGTATTGAAGTAGATGTCCATATCGATGAAGAGCGGGCTTGGTTCGAACAGGATTTCCCGGCTTCCGGAAACATAGTTGAAATAAAAACCACGGTAGCTTCCGGTGGCAGAGGGATCGATACTAAAATCGTTGTCGGTGCTGGTACCGTCAAAGAGTCCGGTGATATTGGCGAAATTCGTCGTGACCAGGGGAGTGGAAATGGTGTTGTTGTCCACCAATCCAAAGAACTGCCCTGTGAGGTTATTCGGGTCGTTTGGTTTGGGGCGGTGGCCGGTGCCGAAGAAGAGCCAGAGATTGAAGGACTTGTCGTACCCCAATGTGGGGGCGACAAAAAGTGTCTGTCCGTCATTGGCCTGGAATATTTTCTGGGGCCGCCAATCCAGGGGAGCGGTATTCAGGTTGATTTTCCAGATCCGTGCGCCTCCGTCTTTGGTACCCAGGTAATCGCCGCTTTCTGCCATATAAATCGCATCCGCGATGCCGTCGTAGTTGTAGTCCAGTGCTGTGGGCGGGGCTACGAAATTGTAGAGGAACTCAGCATTGGTATGCAACCAATAAGACGCGACTTTTGTATCCGGTTTTGAGGTGGCGGCTCCGTATATGAACTTTTTGATGGGGTAGCCATAATAGGCATGAAGCACAAAAAAGGATTTTCCAACAGCGCTCTTCGACGCTACGGATTCGGTTTTGTCAAAACCGCCGGCGAGGAATACAGCGGGGACCTTTTTGGCATCGACACTGCCGTCGTTAACAATATCCGCCACAATGGGTTTGGCTTCGGTAAAGCCCATGAGAGTGGCATCCTCGAATTCCCACAAAAATTTTGGGGAGGTGGGATCTGTGACATCCAGGGCCACATAAGATTTTCCTCCGGTTCCCATACCGAATATCAAGACGGTTTTCCAGTCTTCCCATGTTCCGTTGTTGGCAATTTTGATATCTGTGACAATCGCTTTTCCGTCCACGAAGTATTGATGGACCGGGGTGAGTGCGATGCCGTCCACGGAATTTTTGAGTTTGCCCAGGAATGTTTTGGGCATAAAGGCCCAGAGCTCCTCTCCAGTGTCAACGCTGAAGCAGTGCAGCATGCCATCGTTAGCTCCGGCGTAAACTACTTCGGGCCTCTTCGAGACAATGATTGTTTTGGAGACGCCGTCTTCGGTAATAGTCTTTTTTTCGGTAAAATGGTCGAAAAACGCCTGGTAGCCGGGATAAAACTCCGCCTTCCATTTCAATGGCGCGCCTACGACCATAGGGCCGAAGTGGAATATGTCGCCCAATTTCCAACCCAAAGAATTGTTTCCATGGTAAAAATCGATGACTTTATCGCGATTTTGCAGGTCCAATGCATCGTCGCCGCTATTGAAACCGAAATCAATGGGTTTGAGATCCTCTGTCGAGGTGGAGGTGCTGAACGGTATGAGGTTATTCTCATTCTCGGTGAATATCGTTCGGTCCGTCGAACGCTCGGTCAAGAGAGCGCCGGCATCCCATAAAAACATATCGCCGGGATCTTCCAGGTCCGGGAAGTATCCTTCGTCGGTCAACTTGTAGCACTTGAGGTGGCCTTCCCAGGAAGAGCTGCTGATCTTGGGAACGAAGGTCGCCACATACCCGCGGCGGTCGCCGTAGGTCAACGAGTATTTCGGCGCCGCAAAGGCCGCGTACGATCTGACCTTCTCGTCGATGCTGGCCATCACGTTTCTCATGGCTCTGGTCAACGTTTCGTAGTTCTCAGCGGTAAAATATTCGCCGCCGCCGTTTTCAGCGGTTTTAGACAACAATGGATGGTCGGCGTTGTAGCCGATCACATAGGTATAGATAAACTGTTTGTTTTTGTATACTAGATCGAAATTTTTATCTGTCTGGATAGTGGCGTTGTCGTCCGGATATAAATCCTCGCGATAAGCGAAAGCGGCGATATCGTCCAGGTAATAGGTGCCGCCTTCGGATGTGGTCGCAGTGTCGTCGTCGTCGGTATCGCCGTCTTTGTCGCCCCAGGGCGCGCTACCGTCGGGCTGAATGTAGAATAGAGTATCGGACGGAAGGTCTCTGAGCTGGGTGTCTTTGGTGGGCAAACCGTCTGTGATGACCACGATGAAGTTGAGCTGGCACCAATTGGTGATGGGAGAGGATGATACCGGGCCGCAATCGGGGAAGTTTTTAAATTGGACGGAGTTGGTGATATCAGGGGTGCCGCCCAAACGGAAGTAGGCCCATATCTCTGCGAAGGCCTCCGAGATGGGGGCATCGGCGTCGGCGAGAATACTCTTGATCATGCTGGCCATGGATACGGCGCTACTTTTCTGGTCGCAGGGATGGGTCATGTGGATGCCCTGGTCCGCGCTGAATTCCGACAATCCCACCCGTGGGTATGCTTTGTCTGGATTGGTATCGGCGTCGAAGTCGGCGTAGATGGCGTCGGAGGTTTCGGTCATGACGCGCCGGGCCACCCGCATCCGGGTTTTGAATGTCATTCCATAGTCTCCGTCGATGTTGTCTGTTTTGTCGGTATCCCATGTGCCGTAGAGCTGGAAGTGGTTCCATACGGCCCGCTGTTCATCTGTGGCGGAATAGACCATGAAGTTGAGGAATTCGCCGTCGATCAACGCATCGTTGCCGCCGTCGGGTTCGGCGAACACATATATGGGATGGGCGTTGGGATGGGCGTTGGCATAGGGATTATTCTTGAAATCAACCAAAAAGACACCGTCGTGCGCCGTTTCGGTAACCGGAATGATATGGGTGGTGTTTTCCTTCAATAATTGCGCTTCTGTAAGGCTGGTATCGGTTACATAATAGGTTAGATAATGCCCCTTGTCAAATTTGTGGACTGAATTGGTTTGCCTGTCGTAATAGTCGCCGGCTTTGAATTCCACGATCCGGTGATAATTCTCGGGTACGATACCCTCGACATAATCGGCGTAATGTTTGTTGGGATCGAAGTCGGAGTGATATATCAAACTGTTCATGGTCCTGTTGTTACTGAGCAGGATCATAATATTGGGTTTCAGGATCGAATAACTGCCGCTCGATGAGAAGAGCACTTCGTCGTCCCAGGATATGCCCGGCTTATAGATCATCAATAATATAACGATCAATAGCATTGTTTTTTTAACATTCATGATAATCGCCTCCTTAATATTCCGCCGAAAGTATGGCTATGACAGCCTGAATCTCTTTTCGGGCGGTATTTTTGTTCGACAATGATTGTTTAGAGGATACAATCAGGTTCCAGGCGGTCAGGTGTACGCCGGCGTCGCCGCCCATTTCGATGGATACTCCCACCGGCGGGGGCGGGGTGAACGCCTTGAATCCTTCCACAAATTGAGCGCTCACATCTGAGATTGTTCCTGTTTTATATGAGGTGTTCCCCTCGATGATTTCAAATTGAACCGATGACGGATCGATCGTTCCCCTCAATTCATCGATTCCAAAATTGATACCCGAACTAGCCAGGAAAAACGCCGTTTTATCAGCCATGAAGTTACGGGATATGGATAACTCGGTACTGGTTTGGGTCAGGCTGACAATCCCGATCAACGACAGAATGAGCGCTGCCATGATGACCAGGATGAGGGCCGAACCTTTTTGTGATTTTGTGTCATTGGGTGTCATTGCTTAGTCCTCCCATATTTTTTCAGATATACAATTAGCAAATAAGATGCCACTGTGCTCCTTGGGGGCGAAGCGGCGTTGTCAAATGTTTTGCGGTAGTCTGGTCGTTGCCGGGGGGGTGCGAAAAAGTATTCGCGTTAAATTTGAATTTCCTGTATAGTTAAATGGGAAGGCGTTTTCGCCGCAGGGGCAAAAAGGGCTGCTGAGGAAAATGTCGCACCCCTTTTTGGGAAAATCAATTCTCTTTGTCCCGCAGCAATTTTTTGTTCAGGGTTTTGCGGTTGATCCCCAGCATCGATGCGGCGATCGTCTGATTCCCTTCCGCTATTCGCAACGCTTCGGCGATCAACGAATCCTGAATCTCTTTTAACGATGGGAAGCGTCCGTCGAAAAGCGATTCCCAGGGGATCGATTGTGATGTTTGGAGGTTGGTGGTATCGAGAATCGGTTCAGTGATGATTTCACGGAAACTACCCAGCGAGAGGATCCCTTTTTTATGGCGGGCCACTGCGTCCAGTACCATGGCTTCCAGCTCCCGGATATTGCCGGGGAAATGGTAGGAGGAGAGGAGGATCGCCAACTCGGGAGGATAGGGTGGCGGTTCCTTGCCCAGAGACCGCGACGCGATCTTCAGGAAGTGTTCCAGTAATGGCAGGATGTCTTCCTTGCGGTCCCGCAACGGGGGGAGGTGGATCTGATGGCCCCGCAACCGGTAATACAGATCTTTGCGGAATGTTTCTCGATTTAATGCTTCCGCTAGATTTTTATTGGTGGCCACCAGGATGCGGGCGTCGGATTGCACTGGACGGTCCTCGCCCAGAGGGTAATAGCTCCCTTCTTGAAGCAACCGTAGCAATTTCACCTGCGAGGCGGCGCTCAATTCGCCGATTTCATCCAGAAACAATGTGCCGCCGGCGGCTTGTACGATCAATCCCCGGCGGTTATCTCTGGCATCTGTAAACGCTCCTCTGGTATGGCCGAACAACGTGTCGGCGAATAATGTTTCGTCAAGTCCGGCGATGTTCACCGCTACAAAATTACCCTTTCTGCCGCTGACATTGTGAATCGCCCGGGCCAACAACTCTTTACCCGAGCCGGTCTCGCCGGTGACAAGGACCGGTAGAGCCGTGGAAGCAATGGCTTCGGCGTACTGAAAAATGGAGCGCATGCGGGGACTTGCGGTGATGATGGCTGAAAACGCCTCCGGATGATCCAGCCCATCTGTCAAGAGGTAGTTCTTCAAGCGCTGGTTTTCGTCTTTTAACTGGCGATATTCAATGGCTCTTCGGGTAGTGGCGCACAAGGTTCCGGCGTCCACCGGTTTGACCAGATAATCGAAGGCTCCGTTTTTCATGCATTGTACCGCCAACTTCACATCGTCCAGAGCGGTCAGTACGATGACCGGGATATCGGGGTAATCTCTGGAAACCGATTCAAGTAATTGTTCGCCACCGATATGAGGCATGGTCATATCCATAACAACGACAGAAACGTCAATTTTTTGAAGAATCCCTGCGACATTACGACTGTCGATGCATTGGATCGTGTTGGCGATGCCGTCCTGCTCCAGCATCATGGCGGCTGCCTCCAGGAAGAATTTTTCGTCGTCGATCAAAAGCACCGGCAAAGAGGGGAATGTTAGAGTTGCTTCTTCTACCTTCATCATAGTCTTCATAATTATATCACAACTATCACTTCATAAAAAATTGCATTTTCCGGCAAAATATATTAACCTGAACGCATAAAGATACCGGAGTGAAGCATGTGCTACGAAACAATTATCCAGCGGCTGGACAAAATCCCTCCAGCGCGTCGCTGAGACCGGATGAGCGGTTGCTTGACCGATGAGGCGGATCTATCTTATCTATTTCTTCATAGGCCTGGCGGCGGTGATTGTCCAATCGGTATTGCTGCGGGAATTGCTGGTGGTGGTCCTGGGCAACGAGATTGTCTTCGGAGTGTCCCTTGGCCATTGGTTGTTGGCGGTGTTTGCCGGCGCATTGGCGGGTGGTTGGATATCCGGCCGCACGCGGCATCCCGTCGTTCTTTTCACCGGATCCATCCTGGCGATGGCGCTGACGCCCCATGTGTCGGTGACATTGTGCCGTTACCTGTACCGGTTGAGTGGAACTCCGGCGGGGGCATACATTCCGTTTTTGAAGGTAGTACTCCTGGGAGCGCTGGTAATGATGCCGTTCGCCTTTTTTGTCGGGTTTACATTTCCTCTGGCCGCCAGACTGGGGACAGGCGCCGTTGCCAGGAAGGTGGGCGGAGGAGATGCGGGATTCGGCGTTCCGCATGTGGCGTCGATTTATATCGCAGAGGCGGGGGGAGCCCTTTTGGGCGGCTCTGTGTTCAGTTTTTTTCTGGCAGGAAGCGTAGACGCTTACAACGTGATATCTCTGGCGGTGGCGCCGCTTTTGGTTATGATGTTATATGATGCATTGCGGCAAAGGCAGAGGTTGTCGTTCGTTTTTTTGGGATTGACAGTTTTTGTGGTAATACTTAGCCTGACGCCCGCAGGGAATGCGGAGCTGGAAAAAAAAACGATCGCTGTCCGCTGGAAGGGGTTTTCGTCCGGCCCATCTTTATGTCTATCCAGGGATTCCAGGTATCAGAATATTTCTGTGGGTTTTATGTACGGGCAGTATTTTTTTTACTCAAACGGTAAATTTTCCACCCGCGCTCCTGAGGAGAATGACAATCTTGTACTGGCCGCCCGCATCATGACGCAGCACCCGTCTCCATCCCGGTTGCTGGTGGTGGGCGAGGTGATGTCGGGTTTGGGAAAGTATCTATTGAGATATAACATCCAGTCTCTTACGTCGGTTGAAATGGATGAAGAATACATAGATGTTATCCGCGGCTTCCTGGCAGCCGACGACAAACAAATTCTATCCGATCCGCGATTCTTCCTCCAAATCGAAGATGGGCGTCGCTTTATCAGCCGCTCTACGAACCGGGCGGGGGTTGGAATTGGTAAGATGGATCTGATTTTCATTTATGCGCCTCAACCTTCCACCCTCTTGTCGAACAGGTTTTATACAGTGGAGTGTTTTCACGACATTGCGGCTCTCCTGGCGGATGACGGGATGCTGGCATTGCGCATTTCTTCATCCGAAAATTATCTCGCCGGTCTGGCTGGCGATTATGCCGGCATTATTTACAATACACTGAAGCGGGTGTTTCCATATGTGGCAGTTGCGGCAGGCGAGGAAATTTTTTTCTTTTGCAGCCGTTCCGAAGGTGTCGTGACCTGCGATCCCGTTGTTTTAGAGGAGCGTTACCGCCGCTGCGGAGTTGAACCTGCCAACCTGGGGTTGTTGTTCCGGTCGCTGTATCCGCCTCAAAAAACACGTTTACTAAAGGAAGCGTTGCAACGGTTTCCCGGAAAGATAGTGAACTCCGACGGCCGTCCTATGGCGGTTCATTTATACAATAAAATTCTCGGTTGGGATGGAACCGGCGAGAGTGGAATCTCGGCGTTATATTTTTTGCTCGGCCTGGCGGCGTTGTTTTTCGTGTCGCGATTATGTGTCGTCATGTCAAACGCGAAGCATCGTTCGCATACAATGGATGTGGTCGCCGGAGTGGCGATCGCAGGCTTCGCGGGCATTTCTCTCGAATTATTGCTCATCAATGCCTTCCAAAACGTTTTTGGGTATGTGTATCAATTTATCGGTTTGATCATCGCCCTGTTTATGGTGGGTTTGCCGTTTGGAGCGTGGATTTCCCGGAGATGGCTGGAAAAGAATAAAACGAATACCGACGCGTTTAAATTGGGATTCCTGGCTGGGTTGCAGATATTGTTGGCCACGGCGGCGCTGGGGATTCCGGTAGTTTTACGATTGAGCGTTCGTGGAGGAACTGCGGGGGGAATTTTATTGCTGTCATTGGTGGTGGTTGTGGGTTTTTTGGTGGGCGCGGTGTTTCCTCTATCACTACAATTGACATTGGGAACAATTGAATATAATATCGGTAGGTCGGCTGGAATCGTCGATGCAGCCGATCATCTTGGAGCATCGGTAGGCGCATTCTTTTGCGGCGGCTTGTTGCTGCCGTTGGCGGGTTTGCGGGTGACAGGATATATGCTGGCGGGATGTTGCATCGCTTCGGCGGCGCTTTTGGTTTTGCAGGCAGTTGGATTCAGAAGAAGGAGATGAAGATATGATGAGCGGGAAACAAGCGCTTTACAGGAACAATATTTTTATATTGATTATCATGTTTGTTGCGGCTGTGCTGCTATGGAACACTGTTCTTCTTTACCCGGTCAAGCTTTTTGTGGTTGCGCTTCATGAATTGAGTCATGGCGTTGCCGCCGTTTTGATGGGGGGGAGGATTGAAAATATTCAAATCAGTCCCCAAATCGGCGGCTATTGCCAATATAGTTTTCCCGCGTCTGCCGGGGTGTTGAAAAAAACCTTTGTGGCTTCCGCCGGGTACCTGGGCAGTATGCTCTGGGGAGCGGTGATTTTGATGCTGGCTTCCATTAGCCGGATGGACCGCCGGATTACGTTTTCCATTGGCGTCATGATGCTGATTCTCACCTATTGGGTGGTCAAAACCGGAGAATTGTTCGGAATATTGTTTTGTTTGATATTCGGGCTGTTCTTGTTGATTTCCGCAAAAATTTTGCCGGACAGGTTTCACGATCTTTTTCTCAAATTTCTGGGATTGGCCAGTTGTCTGTATGTGATTATCGACATCAAGGACGATTTGATTGTATATCAGGCATGTGGAAATGACGCGCATGCCATCGCCCAATTGTTGGGAATCCCGCAGATGGCAATTATTATCGGTATCGCCTGGATCTTTCTCGCCCTTGTGATCCTTTTCTTAGCACTCCGCTTCGCTTTCCGACATCAGGAGGAGTGAGCCTCCTCCTGTATATGCCGTTTCTCTATTTGTTGTTAAGCAAGACGACGATAGTGATTATGATGATGGCGGCGATCAAGATGGTGAAGAAAATCTTCCAACCGCTGTAAGGGCGTTCGCCCTGTACTTCGCCTGTCTGTCCATTGACCAGAAAGCGGTAGACTTTGGCTCTGAAGCGGTAGGCGCTGATCCAGATGGGGAGGAGGATGTGTTTGAAGGAGATGTCGCTGTATTGGGTGTTGACATTGTGGACCCGTTGCTCGTCGCCGCCGATATCGGATCTGACCTGCCCGTAGATTTCGTTGGCCATGATCTGTTTTGCGGCGGAGAGGCCTGTCGTTACGTCTACCTGGTAGGTTTCCGTTCGGAATCCGCTGAGGTATTTGTCGTCGTAGGGTAATAGCTCGCCTAGATGCCAGGGTTCCAGTTTTTGGACAAAATCCACCGGCAGCGAATTACTGGCCACGATCAGAACATCGTCGAAGGAGACCGAAACATTTCCGCTCGCCGGTGTCCAACGGGTTTTACGGACCTGGCGGGTCTTGGTGACGGTTTTGCCGTTTTCGGTGGTGGTGTAGGTTTCCGTCACATAATAATAATCTCCCCGTTCGCCGGTGTAGGAGCTGTAGGTGTTTGAGTCGTACGTCCAATAGGGTGTGTATATGCCGTCGATCTTTTCGTTGGAGCAATTTTTTTTCAATGCGTTGGGCGCAAACCACAGACGTTTGATCCATTGCTGGAATTTTAAGGACGCCAGCTTGCGATCGATTTTAAACGGGAGTACCGATTTGGGCTTCAACACTTTACTGGTGCTGCCGCCGGAGACCACGATGCTGGATGCACAGTAGGGGCAATCGTCTGATGTGACATTTGGTTTCAGAGTGACATGGGCGCCGCAACTTTTGCATTTGACGGACGCTACTTCGATCTTTTCCTCCTTTTCGTATTCATTGCTAATAAAGGAGGTGTAATTGATCTCTTCGATCGGGGCGCCGGAGGTCTCGATGGGATTTTCGGCGCCGCAATAAATACACTTCAGGTTGGTGGTGCCAGGGGCGAATTGGAGAACCGCGCCACAACCTTTACATTTAAGTTCCTGATTTGTCTTTTCTATTCGTTCGTTCATTGACATGGTTGCTTATCTGCCTCTTCATTTTTTAATGTATTCCGCTCTGGTTGCGGGAATTATACTCCTGGAATGGGCGGCGGTCCCTGTGGGAATAGTTTCGCCACTTCGGGCACGGCGGAGGCTTTGGCCCACTGCGCCATCCCCTGCTTCCACACGAGGGTGTCGGGAGTGATCTGCCCAAGTCCGATCATTTGTTGAAGTGTCTGTTCATTGTAGGGGCCGGCCTGCTGCCCGTTCACCGCCACAAAATATTGTGCGCTTCCGGGAATCGGCGGCGGGGGAGCTTGCTGGGGAACCTGCTGCTGAGGTTGGCCTTGCTGTTGGTTGAAGGTGCTGGCCATCTGGTTTGCCATGGCGAATCCCATTCCCAATCCGATGCCTTCTCCGGCGGTTCCACCGGGATTGTTGGCGGCGTCTTCGATGGATTTCGCCGATTGGTACTGCATATAATTGTTGAGGTTACCGATCACGCCCATGCTGCTTCGTTTGTCGATGGCGGCTTCGACTTCTGGTGGAAACGATATGTTTTCGATGAGGAATTTTGATAGTTCGAGTCCGTATTCGCCGTATTCCGCCGAAATTTTCTGCTTTATCAGGTCGGAAAGTTCGTCATATTGGGCCGCCAGATCGAGCGCCGGGATCTTGCTTTCCGCCAGCGCGTCGGTGAAGCGGGTGATAATGATGTCCCGCAGTTGTTCCGTTACTTCGTCGGTGGTGAAGTGGTGGTCGGTGCCGGTGATTTCCTTGATCAATTTTGCGGCGTCGCCGATCCGCAGGGCGTAGGTTCCAAATGCCCTGAGGCGGATGGGGCCAAATTCCGGGTCTCTCATCATCACCGGGTTTTTGGTGCCCCATTTCTGGTCGGTGAAGTTCCGGGTGGAGGCGAAATAGACCTCCGCTTTGAATGGACTGTGAAAGCCGTATTTCCAACCTTTCAGGGTAGTGAGGACCGGCATGTTCTGAGTCTCCAGTGTGTAGGTCCCGGGATTGAATACATCGGCGATCTGTCCTTCGTTTACGAATACCGCTACCTGGCCTTCCCGTACTACCAATTTGGCGCCGTATTTTATTTCGTTTTCATACCTGGGGAAACGGTATATTAGAGTGTCGTTGGAACTATCCAACCACTCGATGATATCTATAAACTCCCCACGAATTTTGTCTAAAATTCCCACGGTGGTTCTCCTTAATTTGACTTGAGCTTTTATTATAAAACAGGGGGAAAAAAAGTCAAGTTACCAGTTGAGGTTACACCACGACGCGGGGGAGGCGGGGATTGATGCGGGCCAGTATTTCATAGTTGATGGTGCCGGACCATTCGCCCAGGTGGTCGGCGGTGATGCGTTCCTCATCGGCGCTTCCCAATAGGGTCACGCGGTCTCCGGCATTGACTCCTTCGATATGGGTGGTCTCCGCCATGAACATGTTCATGCATACCCGTCCCCGGACCGGGGCCGATTGCCCGTTCACGATAATATTTGCCGTATTGGAGAGTTTCCGGTCGTATCCGTCGTAATAACCAACAGGTACGACGATCATACGGGAATTGCCGAATGTTCTGTAGGTGAGACCATAGCCGATGTGTTGACCTTTTTCAATTTCTTTGACTTGCGCTACATGGGTATGCCACGAGAGCACAGGCTTCAAAGAGATAGGTTGCCGGGCGCCGTCGCCGTTTTCCGCCACAGGGCGTTTCATCGTTTCTAGATAAGTGACATAAGTCTGTTTAGACGGCCAATAACCGTAAGCCGAGATTCCCACCCGAACGATGTCGAAATAGGTTTTTGGGAACAACAATGTGGAGGCGGAACAGGAGAAATGTCGCAATAGGCGCCGGTTTCCTATTTTGTCCAAAAAATCGTTGTACCTCTTTAGTTGCTCGCGGGCGTAGGAATGATCGCTCGTGTCCTCTATATTGGCGAAATGCGAGTAAATGCCCGTTATGTCGATGTTATCAAAGCGGCGCTCACGCAAAACTTCCAGCAGTTGGGATTCGGTCATGCCCAGGCGGTTGGTGCCGGTTTCCAATTTGACCTGGCACCGGGCGCGTTTATTGAGTGTTCGGGCTGCGGTATCCGCCCATTCCAGATATTCCACCGACGGCGCCACCATTTCGATGTCGTTGGCAATCAAGTCGATGATCTCTTCTCTATCCGCCCACCCCAGAACCAGTATTTTTTTGTTCTGCGATAACCGCTTCACATAGAGCGCCTCATCGAGCGAGTCCACCGCGTAGTATTCGATGCCAGCGAGATCTTTCGTCAGATTGACAATCTCCTTCAATCCGTGTCCATAGGCATTCCCTTTCACCACGAACATCAACGGCTTCCCGCTGATGTTTCGGAATGTATCGAGATTGTGAAGCAAATTCTCTTTGTTTATTTCCACAAACGTTTTCATGGTAGGCCTTTTCTCCAATGACGGTCGCCGCCGGGCGCCGATTCATCATTTTACACCTTTTCAAGCCACAATTCCAGTGCCTGTTATCTTTGGCCAGTCCGGATTTTTCAACTTGACTTTAAGTCAAGGCTGGTTTATTATAATCTTCCATGTTTGGTTCAATCGGATTCCCAGAACTCATCATGATTTTTATCGTGGTGTTGCTATTGTTCGGCCCGCAAAAGCTGCCGGACTTTGCCAAATTGCTGGGTAAAACCATCCGGGATTTCCGGGAAACCGTCAACGCCGCGAAGGCCACCATCGAGGAAGAAATCGAAAAAGCCGATGTGGCAAAAGATTTAAAAGAAATCGACGCCGAAATCAAGGAAGCGGCTCAGATTCCCAAACCTGATATTTATGAGGATATCAAACAAATCGGAAAAGATATAGACGAGATAAAGGAAACCACCAAAATTGGCAAAAACTAAGAACTCAAACGAAATGTCTTTTTTCGAACACCTTGGCGAGCTGAGGAAGCGAATTCTGATTTCTTTTGCGTTTATACTGGTGTTCTTCCTGGCGTCCTGGAATTTTGTGGACAAAATCTATTACTGGCTTTCCATGCCGGTATTGAAGTTCTTGCCTGAAGGCGAAAAGCTGGCGTTCACCTCGTTGACAGAGCCATTTATGATGTACATCAAATTGGCGTTTATTTCCGGGTTGTTTTTGTCCAGTCCGTTTATATTTCACCAGCTCTGGTTGTTTATCAGACCGGCTCTCTACAAAGACGAAAAAAAAATGGTGTTCCCGTTTGTATTTTTCACCACCTTTTTCTTTGTATTGGGCGGCGCTTTCGGATACTTTTTTGTATTCCCCTGGGCTTGCCGTTTTTTTCTTGAAGTGGGTCAGGACTTCGAAGCCATTATTACCATTCACGAATATTTTTCCCTGGCGTTTCGCGTTCTGCTTGGTATCTCGGTGATTTTTGAACTGCCGGTGCTGGTCTTTTTACTGGCAAAACTCAGAATTATTTCCGCCAGGTTCTTGATCAAATATTTCAAATATGCGGTTGTGCTGATTTTCATCATTGCCGCTATCATTACCCCGACCCCGGATATTGTCACCCAATCCTTATTCGCCGTACCGATGATGATCCTCTACCTCTTGAGTATCGGTATCGCAAAAGTGGTCGGGCCCAAAGACTAAAGCTAATTGAGATATTGTGTCTCGCTATTCAAGTTTGGTTTTTTATATAAAACAATATTTTCGTAAAAAAATGGTTAGCAAGGAAACTTATTTACGTGTGGCTGGAAACTATATTGACTAAAAGGAGATTATCATGAAAAGAGAATTCACCAAAAAATTATCCCTGAACAAATCCACAGTCGCGAATCTGAAAGAAGCCGATATGAAAAATGTGCTCGGCGGATACAACACCGAAGACGTATGCCCCACCTGGTTCTATACCTGTGATCAGGAAACCTGCGTGGGCCATACCTGCTAGGATTTGAACGAATTCCGTTCATTCTAAAGTAATGTAAGTTTATCCCGGCCTGTGTATCTGAACATCGACATAAAAACGCTACTTTTTTTGGGTCAACGCCTTAATAACCGGTTTTTTCGCCGGTCTCGGTCACCCCAAAAGGAGAGTTAAATCCAGTCGCACTTATAATGTCGTTTTCTGATCCGGGCCGGGAATCTTTTTCCATCAATCCCTTTTTAACCAATCGGTAACCTGTTTTACTTTTTGCAACTCATCCATATGCGACACCAGTATACCGTCGGGAGTTTGGATGACCGCGATGTTTTCCAGACCGATGACTGCGATCGGTATGTTTTCAGTGGAAAAAATCAAGGAATTTTTGGTGTCGATCAGGCAATTTCCGTGGTTGTTGACATTGTTCCGGTTATCTTTTTTGTTCAGTTCGTAAACGCTGGTCCAGGAGCCCACATCGTTCCAGCCGAAGGCCGCTTCGAACATCCTGACCTCTTTGACTTTTTCCATGAGGGCGTAATCAATGGAATCCGGTTTGACGCGGGAGAAGGCGTCTGCGAATTGGGGTTTGCTCTCGAACAAACCTTCCAGTTCCTGGTACGCTTCGAAATAGTATTCGGCGTATTCCTCAAGGAAGCTTTTGAAATGACGCAGGTTGTAAACGAACATCCCGGAATTCCAATAATAATTCCCGGCCTCCAGGTATTCCCTGGCAATTTCCAGGTCCGGTTTCTCCTTGAACTCATTGACCGTAAAAAAACTGGTATCACCGAGTCGCACGGCCTCTTCTTGTTGAAATTTGATGTAGCCGTATCCTGTATGGGGAAGGTAGGGCTTGATGCCGGATGTGATGATGAATCTCTGCCTGGCGATTTGCAGGGCGGCTGTCATCTGATTGGCGAAGACATCTGTGTCGGGTATGTAATGGTCCGCCGGGACCACCAGCACATTGGCGTCGTCGTTCAGGCGGGAGAGGAAGATGTTCGCCAGGATCAAACAAGGGGCTGTGTTGCGCGGGCATGGCTCTTCGATGAAGTTGTTTTTTTTGAAACCCGGAATCGATTCCATCGTCAACGCCAGGTATTTTTTGTCGGCCACTACAAAAATATTTTCCCTTTCGATAAAACGCTCTAGCCGTCTATAGGTTTGTAAAATGAGGGACTCTTCCCCTACGATATCAAGGAATTGTTTCGGTTTTTTCCCTGTGCTGTAGGGCCAGAATCGCGTACCCTGACCGCCTGCCATGATTAGTCCAAAATTTGCGTGTTCCATCGGAAGACGTTAACACAAAAGTTGCAAAAACTCAACAATCGTATAAACGTTTTTTTTACAACCTCCGGGTTGTTGAAATTTAGCCGGACATTCTGTACAATGCTCATTTTGAAGGATTGTCATGAAATTGCTTATAATGTATTGTGAATCGTTCGCTTACAAGACTAGTGTCAGAACTCTGGAAGAAGAGGCTCCGCTCGACGAGGATAGGTCGATCGGCAATACGGTGGTGGGTTTTATCAACGTCGAAGCGGAGGATGCCGCAAATGAAAGTAAAGTCGAAACCAAATTGGTGAAAATCCTCAAATGGGCCGCCGGTAAAAATGATACCAAACGGATTGTACTCCACTCCTTCGCCCATTTATCGGAAAGCAAAGCGGAGCCAGCTTTGGTGAAGCAGTTGCTCAACCGTGCGGCAGAGAGGATCGAGGATGCCGGGTACGAAACCCATCAGACGCCATTCGGATATTTTTTAGACCTCGATATCCAGGCGCCGGGGCATTCATTGGCTCGCATTTTCAAGAGTTTTTAGGTCAAGGTAGGCAAGGAAGGGGGCAGGCTATGGCAACTATATATTATGAATCCGATGTCGATAAAGAGATTTTAAAGCAAAAAACCATCGCGGTCATCGGCTTTGGAAACCAGGGGCACGCCCATGGAATGAATTTGAAAGACAGCGGCTGTGATGTGATTATCGGCTTACGGGAAGGAAGCCCCCGGCGTAAAGTGGCATTGGATTACGGTCTTCATGTCTTTGCCATCGACGAAGCGGTGAAGCGGGCGGATATGATTATGTTGCTGATTCCAGACGAACTCCAGGGGGATGTGTTTGAGAGGGAGATCGCCCCCAACCTTGCGAAGGGGAAGATCGTTCTCTTCGCCCATGGTTTTACTGTGTTGTACCGGTTGGTGGTTCCGCCGCCGTTTGTGGATGTGGCCATGGTTGCCCCTAAAGGGCAGGGACATATGTTGAGGCGTGAATTTTCCGCCGGTCGGGGAATACCTGCGGTTTTGGCGGTAGAGCAGGATGTATCGGGGGAAGCGGGTTCTCTCGCGTTGGCCTATGCTTACGGAATCGGTTGCGCGCGGGTGGGGGTGATCGAGTCCACCTTCCGCGAGGAGACCGAGGCGGACCTCTTCAGCGAGCAGGCAATCATCTGCGGCGGAGTGACCCAGTTGATGAAAGCGGGTTTCGAGACGCTGGTGGAAGCTGGCTATGCACCGGAAATGGCCTACTTTGAATGTGTTAACGAGATGAAGTTGATCGTGGATCTGGTGTATGAGAAGGGGATGGCGTTCATGAGGGAGGCCATCAGCAACACCGCCGAATACGGCGATTATCTCAGTCAGGGAAAGGTGATCGGTCCCCAGTCCCGGGACAATATGCGGGAAATCCTCGACAATATCCGCTCCGGGCGGTTCGCCCGGTCCTTCATGCAGGAGAATCTCGACGGTAAACCTTTCATGACGGAGATGAGGATTCGTGAATCGGAGCATCCTCTCGAGTCAACCTTCCGCGATCTTATGGCGCGAATGCCATGGCTCCCCAAAGAGTGACATATTTGTTTTTTTATTGATATATTTATACGTCCAAATATTCTCACTGAATCTATCTGAGTACTTTTTTTATAAATTGGTTGCTAATAATTTGAATACTGGTTGTTGAAATTTTTATCAAATTGTATTATACTTTGTGCGAGATATTGGTATTTCAATGGTTTTACAGTTTATGAAAATAGATAAAGAAAGGAAAGATATGACGTTAAAGAAATTTTGGATCTCACCCCGTTTGTTGATACTTGGAAGAGGAATGCCCGAAGAAAGTGTGTTGATGGGCTGCAAGCATGCCAGCATGACTCTAGGAGGCCCAAACGCCAACAATGTCGGGTGCAAGGTGGGGCTGGGTAATTGCGCCATTTGCTCGAGTATGGATAAATCCTGATTCTCACGGGTCTTCAATTGATCCAACCTCTGCCCTGATCTCATTTCGACTTTACATACAACCTTGTTTTAAATCCTTCGTTAAGTGTTTTTTTCCGTCAATACTTTTCGCGATAACATTTTCCAAACTCATCCCGGTCCTGAAATTGCGCGGCACTTCGTAACTTAGTTGCTTTTTGA
>JAHELQ010000369.1 GCA_024644125.1 Candidatus Aminicenantota bacterium
GATCGGTTCTTTTTCCAGTATCTGCTTCATGATGTCGATGGTGGTCTCGCCGATGAAAGGCTTGCGGCCGGTCAACATTTCATAGAAAATAATCCCCAGGGCGTACACGTCGCTGGACACCGATAATTGCCCGCCCGTCACCTGTTCCGGGGACAGGTAAAAAATGGTTCCCACCACCATACCGGTTTCTGTGAATCGGCTCAATGACTGGGTGGTGGCAAGACCGAAGTCCAACAACTTCACAAAATAGGGATTCTGGCCTTTCGGCACCAGGATGATATTTTCGGGCTTGAGGTCCCGGTGAATGATGTTTTTCATATGGATGTTCAGCAGGGCGTCGGCGATCTGGAGCATGATCAACCGTGAAACCGCTTTGCTCTTACGCTCTTCTCCCTGGATAAACTGGGCCAATGTCGGCCCGTTCAATAACTCCATGGCGATATAGAGCTTGCCGTCCGATTCGCCCCGTTCGATAACCTCCACGATGTTGGGGTGCACCACCTGGTCGATGATGGACGCCTCTTGTTTGAAGCGTTTTTTCTGGGTTTCGTCCGCGAAATATTCTTCCCTCATGATTTTTAGGGCGATAATGCTCTTTCTGTCCATGATGTCCGACGCTTTGTACACGGCCCCCATACCGCCCACCGCCACCTGTTCGAGAATTTTATAGTGGCCGATGTAATGCTTTTTTTTCCAGAAGGTAAACACGTACCGGTATTTGCGGATGAGCTGGATGACCACGACTATAAACGCTAAAAAACCGAGGATCAAAAAATTACGGATCATTTTTTGCCGGACTAACATCAATTCCTGGATTTTGTTGTTTTTCTTCAAGAGCTCGATCTCTTTTTCTTTTTTGTCGTTTTCGTATTTCGCCTGGATTTCGGCGATTTTTTTCCGGTTTTCATTGCTCAGGATTTTATCGCCGATAGATTTGTATGTCTTGAAATTCTGCAACGCCTTCTTGTAATTGCCTAACCCTTCATATGCCGTCGCCAGCGCTTCATACCCGCTTTGTTGTTGGTCCAGAGCCTCGATCTCCCGGGCCAACGCCAGCCCCTGGGAGATTGTTTTGATGGCTGAATTGGGGCGGCCCATCTTCTGGTATACGGAACCCAGGCTGATCAAGCTCTTGGAAATGCTTCCTTTTTCTCCCAGCGCTCGCCGGATATCCAGCGCCTGGGTGTAATATTCCAATGCCCTGGAATAATCCTTGAGTTCCACATAAAATAGGCCGATATTGAACAATGTGCTGGCGATTCCCGGTTGATTCCCGAATTCCCGGTCGATTTCCAGGGATTTCATGTAATGGGCCAGGGTTTTTTCATAATCCTTCATATCCCAGTAAATGTTTCCGATATTGATGTAAAGGGAAGCGAGCCCCTGCCGGTCGCCCAGGCTTTCGCGGATCGCCAGGGCTTTCTTGTAATATAGAAGGGCTTGATCGTTGTTTCCCAGGAGTTTGTGCATCACGCCGATATTGTTGAGGGAACTGGCGATCCATCGTTCGTCGCCCAACTCTTCCTTTATTTCAAGCGCTTTCATATAATATTCCAGCGCTTTTTCATAATTCCCCTGCATGTCGTAGCTGATGCCGATATTATTCAGCGTGGCGGCGATTCTGCGTTTATCTCCAGTCTTTTCAAATAACTGCAACGCCTGCGAGGAATAATTTCTGGCTTTTTTGAATTCCCCTTTGCGCACCCAGATAATGCCTGTAATATTCAACGCGCTGGCCTGGCGCATCGGGCTCGGGATCCGCGATGCGATATCGAAGCATTGATCCGCGTATTTCAGCGCTTCGTCATATTGCCCCAGATTCAAATACGCGGTGCAAATCTGGTCCAGAACCGTTGCTTCCAATTCCAAATTGTGATTTTTATCCAGAATCGCGAGCGCTTCGTTGCCATATTCGATGACCTGCTTCGGGGCGCTACGGCTGAGGGATTCCATCAATTGCGACAACGCGCCGACGCGTTTGACCCCTTCGAGACCCTCCAGGGAGGCCGCCTGCTCTTGTTGGGTTTGAGACCGGAGCCCTTGTCCCAGAAGCAAAACAAATAAAACCAGAACAACTCTCATTACCGGTCCCGCGTGGTTTTTCTTTTCCCGTATACTTCGATTGTCAGCCAAAACATTCATTGCTTATTCCTCCTGGAATTTTATGATATCCGTGAAAAAGACACTGTATTGTATCACTTTTTCAACATTTATGCGAAATGAGAGCGGCCGTCATTCTCCCTTCCCCCTTTACCTCTCCTTTTAGATATCGTATAATATGATCTCGGATTTAGTTTAGCAAAGACGAATATTCGGTTTAAAGAAGGAGCGACAATGAAAATATTGGTGATCGGCGCCGGCGGCAGGGAACACGCGTTGGTGTGGAAAATATCCCAGTCACGGAGAGTAAAAAGAATCTATGCCATCCCCGGGAACCCCGGGATCGCTGAGCTGGCTGAGTGCGTAGCCCTCAATCCCTCCAATATTATCGAAATCGCAGATTTTGCCCAGAGAGAGAAGATCGACCTCACCATCGTGGGACCCGAGTTACCTCTCTCATTGGGACTTGTCGATGAATTCGCCATGCGCAACCTCAAAATATTCGGCCCCACTCAAAAAGCGGCGTTCATCGAGACCTCCAAATCCTTCGCCAAAGAATTCATGAAGAAGAACAAAATCCCCACCGCCGCTTTCGCAGTCTTCAATTCCCCCTCCGAAGCCGTACACTTCTTGCGCGCCGGTAAATTTCCCGTGGTAGTGAAAGCCGACGGCCTCGCCGGCGGCAAAGGTGTATTCATTTGCCAGGATATTCAAGAAGCCGAGAACGCCGTTAGAGCGATCATGATGGATATGAAATTCGGCAAATCCGGTTCCCGGGTTGTAGTCGAGGAATTTCTCCAGGGGAACGAGATGTCCTTCCAGGTTATCTCCGACGGCAAGCGGGTCATTCCCCTGGTTTCCGCCATGGACTACAAAAAGGTCGGTGAAAAAGACACCGGTCCCAATACCGGCGGCATGGGAGCCATCTCTCCCTCGCCATGGATCGACAAAGTCCTCTTCGATACAATCATGAAGTCAGTTATTTACCCCACTATCGAAGGACTCAGATTGGAGGGCAAGGTCTTCACCGGATTGCTCTACGCTGGATTGATGATCACCGAGAATGGCCCCAAAGTTCTGGAATACAATTGCAGATTTGGCGATCCTGAAACCCAGGCCATCATGCTGCGTCTCAAGAGCGATATTATCGATCTCATCGAAGGAGCCGCGGACAGAAATCTTTATGATATCCATGTGGAATGGGACGACGAGGTATCGGGATGCGTGGTGTTGGCCTCCAAAGGTTATCCCGGAAACTACGATAAAGGCAAAAAAATCGACGGCATCAAAAGAGCCAGGGCCATGGGTGTGGAGGTATTTCACGCCGGTACCGGCTTGCAGGGTATCGATTGCTTCACCGCAGGAGGCAGAGTGCTGAATGTTTGCGCCAAAGGCGCGACACTCAAAGAAGCCATGAAAAAAATATACGACGGCATATCGTTTATCACGTTTGATGGAATGAGTTTTCGCCGCGATATAGGAAGGTTGAAAAATGGATAAAAAAATAGCGATCATATTGGGAAGCGATTCGGATTTCCCTTCGGTCGAGAAAGGAATCAAATTACTGAAACAATTGGAAATACCGTTTGAAATAGAGGTCAGTTCCGCTCACCGTACGCCGGAACGGACCATCGAGTTGGTGAGTAATTTTGAAAAGCAAGGGATTGAAGTGATTATCGCTGCCGCCGGCGGCGCAGCCCACCTACCCGGCGTGATTGCCGCCCACACGTTGCTACCGGTTCTGGGCGTCCCCATACAATCGGCTCTTTCCGGTATCGACTCCCTCTACTCCATCGTTCAGATGCCTGGTGGTATCCCGGTGGCCACATTGGGAATTGGCAGCGCCGGAGGCGTGAACTCCGTTTTGTTCGCCCTCGAAATCCTGGCTCTTAAAGACGCGACTATCAAGAAAAAACTTCTGACTTTCCGCGAGGAACAAAAAGCCGAAGTACTTGAAAAAAGCAAACGTCTGAAAGAAAAAATAGAATCTCTATGAAATTTTTCGTCAGCTATTTTGGCTGCCGGGCAAATCAGGCTGAGATTCAAGAATGGATCATCGACCTGGAGAATGCCGGCTATCAATTGACTCCCCATCAAGAGGAAGCGGATTTCGGCATTCTCAACACTTGCAGTGTGACCGAGCATGCGGAAAAGGAAGTATTGCGCTTCATTGGCAAAACCTATCGCCGCAGTGATACTCCCTGGGTGGTTACCGGTTGTTCTGTCTCAAACGACAACGGGCAACTGCGAGAGAAATACAAGAATTATATATTTGTCCCCAACGCCGAGAAAGGCGGCTTGGTGGAAACCGTCAAAGAGGCGTTCCCGGTGGAAGAAAATATCATCTACCACTCCGCGTTCCGCTCCCGCATTTTCCTCAAGATCCAGGACGGATGCAATTTCCGCTGTTCCTATTGTATCGTCCCCTTCCTGAGGGGAAAATCCATCAGTATTCCGGCCGACGAAGTGGTCAAGCGGGCGAAACACTATGCCGCCCTCGGCTACAAAGAGATTGTCCTCTCCGGCATCAACCTCTCGTCCTACGGCTACGACCTCTTCCCCCGCGAAAACCTGCTCAATGTGATCAAACGGATCCACGCCATCAAACATATCGAATTCATCCGCCTCAGTTCCCTGGATCCCCGGTACATCGATTACAGCTTCGTCAGAGAATTGAGCTACCTGGAAAAGATCGCCGACAGTTTTCACTTCTCCTTCCAGAGCGGCAGCAATCAGGTCCTCAACCGCATGAAACGCGGCAGTAAGGTCTATGATTACAAACGAATCATGGACATTTTCCGCCACTATTTCCCGGACGCCAACTACGGCGCCGATTTTATCGTCGCCTTCCCGGACGAGACCGAGAGGGAGTTCCAGGAAACCATCGAGTTTGTCGGAGAAAGCATCCTCACCTACATGCACATCTTCCCCTTCTCGCCCCGCGAAGGCACCAAAGCCGCCCTCATGGATACCGAACCTATCCCGCAAAACATTGTCAAGAAAAGATTGGCGGAGCTCAAAGAGATCAACCGCAATATCCGTATCGCCTATCGCGAAAAATTCATCGGCAAGGTGCTTGAAGGGATCCTGATCGAAGAAAACGAAAACTACTCGCTTGTCATCACCTCAAATTTCCTCACCGTCCGCATCCCGCCTCTCAAAGGTTACAAACGCAGAAAAATCAAAGTCAAAATCCAACGCATCGTCAACGATAACATCTGCGAAGGCGTCCTCGCCCGCCGCGCCCCCACCCGCCAACAAAAGCAGGGCTAGCCTCTGCCGGTTTTTGTATTGGAATCCGTATGAGCTTTATTGCTAAACTCTCTTTAGTCGGAAGCCGCGAAGACTGGGGAAAGACTGGGGAGGGAAAGACTGGGGACAGGCGAAGCAGCATTCGTCGTCGAGAAGCACTCGATGAAGGCTTCGATGATTATCCGCGGCATCGCAGCATCGCATCTTTGATTCTACCAGGACTTCCGAACCGGGCTTCGAAATAAAATCGATGAAGGCTTCGAGAAAAGACTGGGGAAAAGACTGGGGACAGGCGAAGCAGCATTCGTCGT
>JAHELQ010000021.1 GCA_024644125.1 Candidatus Aminicenantota bacterium
AATTGAAACATTGTTCAGGGATATGATCGAGGCGGCCTTCGACAATGGCTTCGAACCCATCCACTGTCTCGCCGGTTTCTACATATTTTCCTGCAAGCCCGGTGAATTGCACTGCTATATGAAATGGTTGAGTCATGTACTTTTCCAGTTTTCGAGCTCTGTTTATTGCTTGCCGGTCTTGTTCGTTCAATTCTTCCATGCCCATGATGGAAATGATTTCCTTGAGCTCTTCGTAGCGCTGCAATGTTTCTTTCACTTTTTTCGCCACCTGGTAATGCCTATGTCCCACCACCTGCGGCTTGAGTACGTTGGAATGAGATTGTAATGGATCGATGGCCGGATACATTCCCTTTTCGAACTTTTTTCGATCCAGCACGATCGAGGCGTCCTGATGTGAGAACATGGCGGCGGGCGCGGGGTCGGTAAGGTCGTCCGCTGGAACATACACAGCTTGAATCGATGTGATGGATCCGTTTTTTGTCGAGGCGATTCTTTCTTGCAACTGTCCCATTTCCGAAGCGAGATTCGGTTGATAGCCCACTGCAGACGGTATCTTCCCCAGAAGCGCTGATACTTCCGAGCCTGCCTGAATGAAGCGGAAGATGTTGTCGATAAAGAGGAGCGTATCCATTCCTTCCACATCACGAAAGTGTTCGGCGATGGTCAATGCGCTGAAAGCAGTTTGAAGACGAACTCCTGGTGGCTCTTTCATCTGGCCGAAAATCAAGGCAGTTTTATCCAGTAGTTTTAAATTTTGCATAATCAAATGCAATTCATTGCCCTCGCGAGTTCGTTCTCCCACTCCAGCAAAAACTGAGACTCCGTTGTGCTTGGTTGCGATATTGTACACCAATTCTCCAATCAAAGCGGTTTTTCCTACTCCTGCTCCACCAAACAACCCGATCTTGCCTCCTTTGGGAATCGGGCATAACAGATCGATGACCTTGATTCCGGTCTCCAGTAGTTCTAGATTAGTTGATAACGATGAAAGCGGGGGAGGGGGCCGTCTGATTTCCCAGCGGTTATCGTCAAATTCAGAGAGATTGTCGATAGGATTGCCGAGCGAGTCCATGATGCGGCCCAATGTCTGTTTCCCAACAGGAATTTTCAAACAGCATCCTGTATCGCGAACTTTCTGGCCACGGGTTAATTCATCTGTTTCTGATAGAGCTACTGTACGCACCACAGAATCCCCAAGATGGATGGCTGTTTCGAGATAAAAGGAATGTCCGGGATTGCCGTTTTGTCCTTCTAAAATATGGTAGACTTCAGGGCAATTTTTGCATGTGAATTTCACATCCACGACAGGGCCCAAAATGCGAAGAATCGTACCTGTATTAGCCATCGCCTCCCTCGGAAAAGTGATTCGTAAGATAAGGCAACGCCGGCCATCTGCCGGGACCTAATACGACATGACGGTTTTTTTGGTAAAATTCCTTGAGATTTTCAATCTCTGCCATAACTTCTAGTAGATCTTCATCGCCGGCATTGCGCGGCCGAATGAATAAATGGTCGAATAGAATATGCCGGAACGTTTTTTCGTTAAACGCCCATTGGAATGGAGAGATAAACGTGTAGGAAGACGCCTGCTCCATGTCGAGCAATGGTGGAAGAGATTGGGGGCGGGCAGTGTGGGTCGATGAAATAATCAAATCAAGCGGTTTGAGCTTTTCTCCGTAGTACGATTGTTGGATGTCCTCGATTTTTATGCTTTTTGTTTCCGGTTTGGCATGCGAGTTGGCATCGAGAACGAAATCAAGTTCCACGCAGTGTTTTGACATAAATCCAAAATATACGGTATGCGGGGAAGGGTATCTCGAGCTAGCGTTAAGGCAGTCCAGGATTCCTTGCTTCATATTTAGATTCATAAAATCAATTTCATCTACCTTGTCCAATTGTCCGTATTGTTTCACCCTGATTCCCAATTCCCGGAAAAATTCGAGGAATTCCCCGTCAACGAATATTTGTTCGTAGATGGCAGGGATTGCGACGGATTGGAATATCTGGCTGCGCTTGAGTAACGACGGACCAAACAGGGGGAAGAAGAGAGTTTTAACTCCATTTTTGAATAATATATCGAGCGTACTCCTCAAACTCCTGGAAAAAAGTCTTGAATATTCGATGCAAAATTCTTCGGTGTCGGGCGCGATTCCGTTTTCCATCCTTACGATTCGACGATATCCGTCGGCGAGGCAGACGCAACTGAGTCCCGGATTCTTTTCTTCGACAATGGCTCGAATATCGGACCAGGGCAACTCAAAAAATTGTTCAAGGGACATCTGTTGACTGTTGGTAAGCTGTCCTTTGTTCATGTTTTCTCTTTTGTGATAACCTGACATTTTTTGCAATACATTATTTATATTTTTAGATCTTCAACAAAGGCTGAAGAATACTTTTTTGCAAGGAGGGCGGAAGGGTAGGTTCCCTTCATTTGAGGTGTGTGTACCTCTACATAAGAAACTGTATCACTCCACTTTATATGTGATTAGCCTGGATTCAGCTTCAAAAAAATATTACCTGCTTCACCTCTAACCCTTGCTGTTTTTGCTCACCAGGTTTATAAACAAATTAATAAATAACATTGTGTAAAAAAAATGTCAATAGTTTGGCGGGAATAAAATAAATTTTATTCATTGGTGAATTTGCAATCGCATCTGAACAGTAGAATTTGTGATGTTGCATATTTCATATTAAAAAGTATAATAATAAAGCAGCGCTATTGACTCAATTTTTCGGTTGAGTTATAGTTTGATTTGTCAATTAATTTTAATGGGACTTGGATTGTAGTTGTAGTTGTTAATGATTGCCTGCTGGTGATTTTAGACGAGTTTTAGGTAAATACAAGGAGGAGAAATCATGAAATTTCGTCTTATTTTCACGGTAGTTTTTTGTATTGGTATTTTTGTGTCGTTGGGATCGATTGGATTTGCGTGCGATCCGGCGTCGGTGGGGGATGTGTGTGTGAACATCAACACTCTGAAATCGTTTGCCAGTATTCAGGGGGCGATCGATGACGTAGATACCGCGAACGGGCATTTGATCATCGTCGTGAATAGCACGTGTATTCATGAAAATGTGACTGTGAACAAATCGGTCCATATCTGGGGTGAGCCCATCAACCAGCCGCCGACAGTGGATGGACGGGCGGCGGGGAGTGTGTTTGACATTACCGCCGAGGGAGTGATTATCGAGGGTTTGATCATCGAGAACAATTGTTCCGCCGGGGGGAATTTGTATCCGGGGATTCAGGTCCGGTCGAACAATAACGTCATTCGCAACAACACGTTCATCAATTGCTTCAAAGGTGTGTATCTCTATTTCGACACTTTCGGCAATACGGTTCATGATAACGAGATTTACGACATGTGCGGCTCTTCTTATGGGATTATGCTGGCTGGATCCCATAACAATGTGATTTATAGCAACATCATTACCGGCACCTCTTATCAGGGATCGGGTATCTCCCTTTCCGCTTCCTCGAATAACGACATTTTCGCCAACACTTTGGACAAAAACGATTTTGGCATCTTTCTTTTTTGTGGGTCCAACGACAATCTCATCCATCACAACAACTTTTTGGACAACACCACAAACGCCTACATCGAAAATCAACTTACTCCCTGCACCGGCAATGGATGGGACAATGGCCCCGATTCCGGCGGCAACTATTGGAGCGATTACTCCGGGAGCGGGTGTTATTCAATTCCCGGCGGTATTACAGACGCGGATTGTTATCCGTTGCCAGATCCGTTTGTTCCGGTTTGCGGCAATGTGGACGGAAGCCCGGATCGTGTGATCGATATCAGCGACATCACTTATCTCAATAATTATCTGGTCAACAATGGGCCGTATCCGGTTCCCCTTTGCGTCGCGGATGTGGATGGAGACGGGGATGTGGATATCGACGATTCCCAATACCTGGTGGATTACATGTACTACCAGGGGCCTGCGCCAGCTTGCAAACCCGGATGCTGCCGATAGGCAATGCTGCGCAGCGAAGAATTATTCTTGCATTTAAATTTTACGGAGGAAACTATATGAAAAAACACACCATCACAAGAAAGTTGGTATTAAGCAAGAGGACAGTGTCCAACCTGGAAAAATGTGAGATGAAACAGCTCAACGGCGGAGTGATCCCAACCCTCGTGCATACCTGCGTATCGGAAGTGAGAACCTGCTTGACGGTTGAGCCTTGCACATGCATGGTTGGCGGGTGCATTTAATTAAGAATTTTAAGAATTTAAGGGGGCGGAACCGGTTCCGCCCTTCTTGAACGCCCTCGAATTCATAATTGTAAAGGAGATAATATAATGAAAAAACAGACAATGAAAAGAAAACTGGTATTGAGCAAAAAAACCGTGTCCAACCTGGAAGAGAGAGAGATGGCTCTGGCGAACGGCGGAGTTTTGCCGGTCACGTTCCAATATCCCACTTGTGTTTCGGCCGATGCCGGTTGCCAGACCTGGGAACGTTGTTCCTGCGGGGGATACTGCATTTGACGCGATATCCCGACATTTTTTGGAGGTTACAATATGAAAAAACACAAACTTGACAGAAAGTTGGTGTTGAGCAAAAAAACCGTGTCCAACCTGGAAGAGCGGGAGATGGGGCACATCAACGGCGGAGCGATCGGGACGTATGACAATACCTGTATCTCTCTGGCTCTCGTTTGCCATACCAACGAAGCTTGTTCGTGCAAGATCACAATTTGCGCCTGAGTTTTGCATTTTTTGCTCGCGGGAAATGAAGTCGTTTTATATAATTCGAGATTCAAATCTTGTTTTTGAATTCAAACCCGGTGAAAAGAAGGAGCATTGGAAAGTATATGTTTTTTATGAGTCCCCACTACGTCTGCGGAATCCCCAGGAGAGACTTCTCCTGGGGATTGGTATTAATTACCTGAAGTACGTCATCCCATCTCGAGGATGTCGGCCGCAGCGGATTCAAACGGGTTATACGTCGCTCCGCAATTGTTGTTGCAGAGCGCGTAGCAACCGCTCGCAGCTCTTTCCGTGATTTTTTTTGTTTGAACATCCATTTTTTCGAAAGAGATTTTTTTAATCATGATTTTCTCCTATATCTTATTTTTTTTCTGGGAAATCCCAGATTTTGTTAGCAATTGGAAAATGTTAGGTGCCCCACTCTCCGGTATAAGGATTGTATTTACATAAGGGATTTGGGGAGTTCTGGCAATTGTTCTGGCGAATCGCGATTTCACGGCAATCGAAGCAGATATAGCGAAGTTCGCAATCCTTGCATTTTTCAACCTTATCTTTGGTAAATGTCCAATAAGGTTCAAATTTATCTATCACATCTTCGACGTTATCGAGATCCCGGCTTATATCTCCTAGCTCGATCCGGCTATGGATGCATGGGCGGATTTTCCCATCGGCAGTGATGGCAATGACGGTTCCCCGGCAACTGTTGTAACGGGAATTGAAGCGAACGAGTGCTTCCCGGGTTCTGGGAAATTTTCCTTGAATTGTCGCTCGCGAAAGACATTCCTCGAAGTTTATCTGAGCTAGTTCAATTTTTTCTTTGTAGGGGCCAATGTCCGGCAAGGCTTCTCCATAGTAGTATATTTTGTTGATCGAATAACCTCTGAATTTTCCGAGCGCTGGCTCCAGGTCTACTCCCTCTGCGACATGGAGTTCTATGCCGGTGTCATAAATCTCATTTTTACCAATTTCTCTTTCGAATTCAACCGCCGGAATCCAATTTGCCGGATCGATCTCTATGATCAATTTTTCATCCTGCACGACTTGCATAAATTCATCGATTTCCCGATAGTTTCCAGAATTGAATTTATCGATGACTTCCACCGGAACCTGAAACAGGTTACCGGTTAAGAAGTCGATAATTGCCGCGTTTTTAGGTCCCCGTTCCACTCTTACAAATTGATGAAACCGTTTGACCTTATTTGTATTTGTTTTTTTCGTCAAGCCCTGCTCTCTGTACTCGATGTTTCGTTCGAGGTTTCTGATATTCCCCCGCTTTTGATATTTGCAATAATTGTCCGGGATGGCGAATGTCCCCTCGGACGCTACCGGTTTGAAGCATCTTCCGCACATGAATTTGACTTCGCAGTCTGAACACGTTTCCTTGATGATTTGTTGGAATTTTTTTAATAGATCTACCATTTTGGGAAAGTCCAATCCGTTCTCCACATCGCCGATCGACATCGTGTTATTCATCCTCTCGCAGGCGTGGAATCTGCCCTGGGTATCTAAAAACAGGCGTGAATCGAATAGGCAGGTTTGAGCGAGAGTGGACAGGGATCGTTTTTTTAAAAAATCGGTGGCGGCGGAAATTTGCCTGTCGAGGGATTCCTCCACTGGAGACAAACGTTTCCCCATCCTCTTCTTCCAGGCGATTCTATCGTGAGTTTTGTCAAATTCAGTCAATTTTTTTTCGACATCGAATGGGTTGAGTTTGTAATAATCAGTTCCATAGGCTGTGACAGTATTGAATCTCGTCGATTTCCCTTGAACCAATGGATTGTTTTTGAAGAATTCCAGCAGATTCTCCAGGGGAAGGTCGTAAGAATGAACCGCCATGAAGGATATTTTTTTCTCGAAATATTCCTGGTGGCGATCCAATATTCTTTGCAGGTTTTTCAATACGGTCTCATGCGTTCCTGTCCCATCGGCGAATACCCGCTTCGCGTCATGATTCGCCTGATCGCCGTCAAGGCTTATCGACAAAGAGATATTGTGTTCAATGAGAAAGTCGAGCGCCGAATCCGTCAGCGCTGTCAGATTGGAGGTCAGGTTGTAAAAGAGTTCCCACTCTTTGAATGTCTCTTTTGTATATTCGATGATTTGACGAATGAGCTTGAGATTCAAGAGGGGCTCTCCGCCATAAAATCCAAAGTTGAATTTTTTATCGGACCGGTTTTTTATTTTTGAGAAAATATAGTTTATCCCCTTGACCGCGGTTTCGAACGTCATCTCTCGAGGGTTAATCGATCTATAATGCTGGTAATTATCGTTGAAGATACAATATTTACATCTGAGATTGCAATTCTCTGTTACTTCGAAGATAGTCATCGGGAGATCGAGGAATTTTCTCTGAAGCAAGTCTTCTGTTATATCGATATCACTGACGGTGATTTTCTGATTGCGCTCGTTTGCCAGAAAGAAATCTTTGACCTCGGCGTTGATGACCCGGTTGTAGTCGCTCAAATACAAGTATTTTCCGCCGCATAGCTCGATTGTCTTCGCCATTTTTTCCTCCTGCCCCAATTATATCGACCGGCAGGAGGTTTGCAATTATCTAAAAGTGTGGTTTCACTAAAATAGCACTAAAGTTGAGGTGGGATTTGTGACTTTTTCTTAAAAAAAGAGGGCTTTTTTGTCGGGGAAATGAACAAGGGGCGGAAATCGTTTCCGCCCCCTGACTTGTTTGACCCCAATCCGGTGAAAAACCGGATCATCGGAAAGTATATTTTATTGTGAGTCCCTAATACGTTCTAAGTTCATGGAGGTGATAGCTACACCTGGAGAACCCCCAGGTGTAGCTTTGTTGCTCAGTATCCCAGATTTTTATTTAGGGAATAATATAAAGTGCCTCGTGTTTGATAACCTGCTGATACTGATCGCCCTTGCACATAACTTCACAAATGTTAATGCATAGGTCGCGGTGAGCACTCCTTTCTTTGAGATTTTTTGCTTCCGGGTTCATTGCCCGATTTGTCATTTTTTTAATCATGATATCCTCCTGCCCCCATTATATTGGCCGAGACAAGGGCTTTCAATTGGGATATAGTCCGAATTGAACCAATGGGACTTTAGGCTTAGATGCGCTGTCATCGTTTTTCTATATGTGTTTTTATGCTCAACTGGATCAACAATAAATAGGGCAGAAAGATTTTGACAGAAATGTTTTTGGGAGAGATTTTTTCCGGAGGGAATTAATAATTATTGCCTCGAAAAGTTAAAAGTGAGGAGAAGACTAATTGTTCTTCCCTCACTATTATGAAAGCATGAAGCGATGTTTAATCGACTTAATTAGTTTGGTTTTCCCATTCCCCGGAATATGGATTGTAACTGCACATAGGGTTCGGTCCGTTTATCTCGCCGTTTTTTTGCATTGCGATCTCACGGCAGTCAAAACATACATGGCGAAACTCGCAGTCACGGCAGCGTTCTACCTTATCTTTGTTAAAGTTCCAATAAGGCTGCATTTTTTCCAGTAGTCCATCGATATCTTCAAGATCATCTTCAATATTCCCAATTTTAATAAGGCTATGGATACATGGGCGGATCATTCCGTCGGCCGTAATTGCGATAACCGTTCCCCAGCAACTATTGTAGCGCATGTTAAAGCTTACAATGGATTCCGGCGTTTTGCAAAAATTTCCATCGACGCTGGCTTGCTCAACGCATTTGCTAAAGTTCTTTTCCTTAAGTTCTATTTCTATATTTGTGTTAATCCCGGCCGGAATTTTATCGGAATAATAAAAGATTTTGAACACAGGATATTCGCAAAATGCACTTAAAATTTGATCAAGGTTAACTCCATCTTCAAGGTGTAACTCAATATGCATTTCCTTCTCAGCTTCTTTTTTGGGATCTGGGGCAATGTCGATGGCCGGAATCCACCTGTAAGGTTCAATGTCGATCACTAAATTTTCTTCTTTAGCAATTTCCAAAAATTCCTGAATTTCATTGTACAAGCCGGCTTCCAATTTATCGATTACCGAGTTGGGGACTTGAAAAACATTGCCAGACAAAAGATCTATGATTGCTGCGTTGACCGGTCCCCGATCTATCTTTACAAATTGGTGAAATTTTTTGACAGTTAGCGATTGCTGGGTTTGAAATTTTTCGTTTTCTCTTTTCATTGTATTAATCCTTCCTCACGGTATTGGATATATTTATTAAGGTTGTTGAGAATAATCTTCTTTTGACTTTCACAAAATCCTGGAGGGATCGTGAATTTTTCATTGTCGGCAAATGATGCCAAACATCTCGTGCAGAGAAACCTTATTTCACATATTTTACATTCCTTTTTTATTAGTTCAGTGAAAGCATTCAAAATAGTTAACATTTTGGGGAAATTTAATCCTTTCTCGATATTGCCAATTTTGAATGCATTGTTCATTCTTTCGCAAATATGAATTTCTCCAGCGGCGTCAATGAAAAGGCGGGAGTCAAAGAGGCATGTTTGAGCGATTGTAGTGAAGGAACGATATTTTAGTGACTCAGATGCAAAAAGGGTGGAACTGTTATAAAAATCCTCTATTGGAGTTAATTTTTCCTGATTTTTCAATTTTGATACTATATTTTTTTGAAATTGCTGAAACGCCATCTCCACTTTTTTCTTTTCCCATGGGAATTTTTCAAAATAGTTGGTTTTAAATTGATTGACATTACTAAATCTTATCGCTCTGTCTTTCACTAATTCATTTGTATTGAAGAAATGCGTCAAATTTTCGAATGGCAGATCATATGAGTAAACGGCAGTAAACGAAACGTTCTTTTGAAAAAAATCATTATCGACATTTTTTATTGTTTCCAGTTTTTTCATCACCGTATCGTACGTTCCTTTGCCATTCACAAATACTCGTTTGGCGTCTTGATTTTGTTTATTTCCATCGAGACTGATTGATAGATTAAAGTTGTTCTCTATTAAAAAGCTCAATATCTCCAAATCCAAAGCGGTTAAATTAGTTGTTAAAGTGAATGAAAGATCCCATCCAGTGAATTTTTTTTTGGAGTATTCTACTGATTGTTTAATGACTTCGCTGTTCAATAAAGGTTCACCGCCATAAAAACCAATATTGAATTTTTTCTCTTTTTTCCACTCCACCAGTGAATAAATATAATCAATTCCCTTCCTGGCCGTTTGCCATGTCATGCGAGTTGTAGTGAATGGGCGGTAATTTTCGTAATTTTCGTTATATACGCAATATTTACATCTTAGATTACACTCCTGCGTTACTTCAAGAGTTATCATCGCCAGATCCTTGACTTTTTTTTTCAGCAGTTTTTCATTCAGAACTACGTTATTGATTGAAAGTGTCTGATCCTCAGCATTTGCGATGAAATAGTTCTTGATATTTGCATTGATAACTCTATTTTGATCAATCATATAAAGATATTTTCCGTCTAGCAATTCAAGCGTATGCTCCATTTTTCCTCTCCTTATAAAGATTTTGTTTGATACTTTCATGCTTTATGTGTTGTTTTTGGGTTATGAAGACACCTGGAACTATTAAATTCCAGGTGTCTTTTTCAAAATTCTAAAACGCTAATTACTTAGAATGGAAACCACTTAATGCCCCATTCCTGGGCTTCCGGTATTTCTGGTACATCGGATTTGCAAGATAATCTGCAGAGCTGGCTGCATTGATCGTGCGCGGTTCTTTCATTGAAGTTTTTTGTTTCCGGGTTCATTGCCCGAGTTGTCATTTTTTTAATCATGATATCCTCCTGCCGCCTATTATATTGATCTGGAAAGACTATACAATTGGTAAAAAGGCTGAATCGGAGGGAATCGGACTTTAGGCTTAGGGGGAATTATGCGCTGGAATTTTGTTTGCGATCGAAGCTTTGTTTCGATTTTTTGGACGAGTTTCGGTTTTGCGATTGCAAAGCGAAACGCGAGGTCTGGTCTAAGGTCTTGGGTTTGGGATATTGATGAGTAGATGAAAACTTATTGGACTTCAATTGGTTGATTAGTCGGATGAATGGGATGTGGTTTTTAGTCGCACCCGGGGAATTCCCCAGGTGTGACCATGTTAATTAAAGATAGAGCAACTACCTAAGGCAGCATTTCGTGATTGTTATAAGCTGCGATGGCTTTCAACATGTCATCTTTGCACATGGCAGTGCAATTGACTGCACAATCTGCGAAATGAGCGGTTCTTTCGGTGAGATATTTGGCTTCCGGAATGATAGCCTGAGTTGATACTTTTTTAATCATGATATCCTCCTGTATTCCTTTATTTCGGCAAATTTGTCACACTGGGGGCGGGTTCAGGTTTCATCTTCCCAATCTCCAGTGTAGGGATTGTAGTTACACGACGGGTTCGGGTCGTCTATTTCACCATTTTTTCTCATCGCGATCTCACGGCAATCAAAGCATACGTAGCGAAATTCGCAATCGCGGCACCGTTCAACTTTATCTTTAGTATATTCCCAATAAGGAAGCATTCTCTCCAGAAGACTATCAATATCATCGAGATCCTGTTCGATGGTTCCGATTTCGATCAGACTGTGGATGCACGGCCGGATTTTTCCATCGGATGTAATGGCGATGGCTGCTCCCCAACAACTATTGTACCGCATATTGAAGCATACGATGGGTTCCGGGGATTTACCGAAATTCCCGGTCACGTCCGCCAGCTCGACACATCTTCCGAAATTCTTTTCCTTGAGTTCCACTTCCAGGTTGGTGTTTAGGTCAGGTGGAACTTCGACGCCGTAATAATAGATTTTATAAACCGGATACCTGCGGAACGCCTGTAGGATCTCGTTCAGGTTGACGCTCTCCTCTATGTGTAATTCAAGCCCTATATCCTGATTTTCTTTTTTTGATTCATCCAGCTCGGTGTCGTTCGCCGGAATCCATCTAAGGGGATCGATCTCGATGACCAGCTTCTCTTTTTGGACCACCTCCAAAAATTCTCTAATATCTCTGTGTGAGCCGGCCTCGAATTTATCGACGACTGCTTTGGGGACCTGAAAAATGGTGCCGGTCAGCAGGTCTATGATCGCTGCGTTTACAGGGCCTCGCTCTATTCTGACAAATTGATGAAATCTTTTGACGGTTCCCAGTTTTTGGTTCTTGAACTCTCTGTTTCCTATTTTCATTTCAATATTCCCTCTTCCTGGTATTTGATTAGTTTTTCAAGACCTTTCACAATGCTTCTTTTTTTACCTTCGCAGAAACCCGGCGGGATCTCGAATTCTCCATCGCCGGCGAAACTACTGAAACATCTTGTGCATAAAAATCTCACTTCGCAGTTTCGGCACTCCCTTTTGATCAGATCGGTGAAACTTTTTAAAAGGGCGGCCATTTTAGTGAAGTTCAGGCCCTTTTCTATATTCCCAATGGCGAAATTATTATTTATTCGTTCACAGATATGAAGGTTTCCTGTGGCGTCAATGAAAATGCGAGAGTCATAGAGGCATGTTTGGGCGGCTGTGGTGAATGTCCGAAGGATATGAGATTCCACTTCAAGGAAAGATGTAATGTTGAAATGTGTTTCGAGTGGAGTTAGTTCTTCGTTATGACTCAATTTCTTAAAAATATCTTCATCTAACTGTTGGAACTCACTCTCTTTTTGTTTAATATCCCACGGATATTTTTCATAGTAATCGGTCTTAAGTTTATTTACATTATTTATTCTAACCGATTGTCCTTTCACTATTTCATTTTTGTCAAAAAAATGCCTCACTTCGATTAGCGGGAGGTCAAAAGAATAGACTCCGGTAAACGTAACTTTCTTTTGAAAATATTCTTCATCGATGCCCTTGATTGACTTTAGATTCTTTAGCACCGTGTCGTGCGTTCCCTTGCCGTTGACGAACACTCTTTTGGCATCGTGGTTTTCTTTGTTTCCGTCCAGGCTGACATTTAAATGGAAACCATTCGCAATCAAGTACTTCGCGGTTTTAATGTCCAGGGCGGTTAAATTTGAAGTCATACTGAAAGTGAGATCCCATTCTTTGAATTTGGTTTTACTGTATTCCACCGCTTTTCTTATAACCGGTACGTTCAATAATGGTTCCCCCCCATAGAAGCCCACATCGAATTTTTTTTCCTTCCTGTGTTCCACCAATGAATAGACATAATCAATGGCCTGTTTCGCTGTTTCCCATGTCATTTTATGAGATGTGAACGGCCGGAAGTACTCATAGCTTTCGTTATAAATACAATATTTGCACCTCAGATTGCATTCTTGAGTTACCTCGAGGGTCGCCATTGGAAGCACTCGAACTTTTTCCATGAGCATTGTCTCGCTGATTTCCAGATCCATGATCGGAATCGTCAGTGTCTCTGCGTTGGCCAGGAAAATATCTTTGATATTCGAATTGATGATCCGATTCTGATCCACCATATATAAGTACTTTCCTTCATTTAATTCGATTATATTGCCCATTGTTTCCTCTTGGGCTTCCAGTTTTTCGCTAATAGTGATTTGTCGGTCATAAATTCCTCCTGTCGCCATTATATTGATCTGGAGAGGGTAAACAATTAGAAGAAAGTCTGAATCTGGGAAAATAGGACTTTAGTCCGAAGGCGTGGTCGATGGGAAGATGCGTGTGATTGGGATTGGGAGGAGAAGGGTGACAGGGGAACGGCGTTCCCCTGTTCGAGATTTGTTTGGGGTGGGAAAACTGTTAGAGATTCCAGTGGCCGGTGAAGGGATTGTAGGTGCAGGCGGGGTTGGGGGCCAGGATGTCGCCGTTTTGCCGCCAGGCGATTTCGCGGCAGTCGAAGCAGATGTAGCGGAATTCGCAATCGAGGCATTTGTTTACCTTGTCTTTGGTGAGACGCCAGTAGGGATTCATTTGCTCTATTAGGGCTTCGACGTTTTCCAGGGCGATTTTGGCCTGGCTGTCGATAACGATCTGGCTGTGGATGCAGGGGCGGATTTTGCCGTCTGCGGTGAACGCGATGGAGGTCCCCCAACAACTGTTGTAATGTTTGTTGAAACGGATGGTTGAATCGTCCACCGGCTGGAAATGTCCGTTTACCCGCGAATGTTCTTCGCACGCGCGGAAATCTTTGTCTTTTCTTATAGCCCGGTTGTCGTTTCTCAACAGCGCGGGCAACTGCCGGCCATAGTAGCTGATAGCGGTTACCGGGTAATTGGAGAAGGCGTCGATGATCGAACGGAGATTCGCGCCTTCCTCGATGCGCAAATGGATTTCCAGCTTCGGAGTCTCTTCTTTGAAGTTTGACTGGCTGTTACTGGATCTGCGGAGGCTGTCGATGTCGATTACATTCCGCTCCCGTTGGATTTTTTTCATGAATCTTCCGATATCGCGATAATCATCTGGCCTGAAGTTGAAGGCAATATGATTGGGGACCTGGAACACCTTGCCGCGCACCAGGTCGATGATCGCTGAATTCACCGGTCCTTTCTCGATTTTCACCAGTTGGTCGAATGGTTCGATCAGTTGTTCCAGTCCGGTCATGTGGCTCTCTCCTCCCGGGATTGGCTTTTTTTTTGCAAATCATAAAAGATTTCAGTTTTCATTTTTTCGCAATCCCATCCCAAAGTACGGTTGCTGCATAAAAAACGGATACTGCACTCAGCGCAATGGCTGGTTGATAGGTTGTAACTAAAATGTGTCCTGTGTGCCATCTTTATTTTACTCCCTCTATGCCCCTGATTATAAAGAGTCGGGAAAAAATGTTCAATGGTGCGGAAGTCCGTTTACATGAAAATAGGACTTTAGCCCGAGATGAGTTGAGTGTTTTAATACCTGGTTTTGAAGATAGGGATCTAGAAGCAGAGGATGCCGAGGTAGACGACGGCGGCGAGGTAGAGGGCGGCCAGGATGTTGAGGAAGAAGCCTTTGGCGAGCATTTTTTTGAGGGAGACGTCTTTGAGGCCGGCGAAGGCGACTGCGTTGACTGGGGAGGCGAGGGGACTCATGAAGGTGGCGGTGGAGGCGACTGTAACCGCCAGCATGAAGATGATGGGGCTGATCCCCGAGCTATTCTGGATGGTGGCGAAGAGGGAGAAGGTGATGAGCATCACTGTGGTGTTGTTCATGATTTCGGTAAGGAATACTGTGGCTGTCACCAATATCAAGATGGTGATGTATTGTTGCCCCGGGCTCTCGATGAGGAGCTGCGCCAGGCCCTGAAGCCAGGTGGCCAGGTATCCGTCGATGGCGGGAGTGGCGGGATTGTCGCCGATTTTGAGCAATAGGATGATGAGAGTGACGACGATTGTCATGAAGGTGAGGCCGAAGAAGGGGAGGTCGAATATCAATTTGCGGGGGGAGACGAAGGCGTGTTCGCTACAGTTTTGGTCTTTGATGCCCTTGATGCGGCGGCGGCCGCCGGACAATTTGGAGAGCGTGTTCCAGGATTTTGAGTAGAAGCGGTCGATGAATTCCCGCAATAGGTTTTGGCGCAGGATAATTCCGAAACGGGCGCTGGTTTCATCCCACAATTCGCTGATAAAGATGAAGGGGAAGAGGACGATCATCAGCAGTAGATCCATGAGGTTGTGCAGCATCCGCTTGAAGGTGAACCTCCCTTTGGGGAGGAAGAATGAGATGAACAGGAATCCTCCCAGGTAGACGACGAAGAACCAATCGACGATGTTGAGGCCGCCGGCCAGCGGTTTGGGTTTTACGAAAAACTGTACAGCCGTCATGCCGAACATGATCACGATATTGCCGATGAAGAACGCGGCGTATTTCACGAACGTGCGGTGCTCCTCTTCGGGTGCCCCGTTGTGCGCCGGGACCGGGATCTGGATGTCGGATTCTTTGAAGCTCAAGATGAAGCGGCTGATCAAGAGCAGGATGAAAGTGAGGGGGACGCCGGCTAAGAGCCAGGAGAAGAAGGTGATTTTCTCTTTGCCGATCATGTTGTTGATCTCGATGAATCCGACGAACAGCACATTGGACGAGGCGCCGGTCATGGAGCCCATGCCGCCGATATTGGAACCGTAGATAATGGCCAGCACGAATAACGTAGCCAAACGGGAACGGATTTTCGGGTCGTCGATGGGTTCCAGTAAGGATTTGAGCATGGGAATCAAGCCCAATACGACGATGGTGTTGGGGAAAAAGAGGGAGAGGCCGTAGGCCAGGTACAAAATACTGCCGAGAAAATCACCGCTGGCGCCGGATCCGTTTTTCAGCACCTTCCGGGCGAAGATCATATGGATCTCCCGGTCGATCAGGATCCGGGCCACCAGGAAACCGACTATGAAAACGACGATATTTTGCAACCAGGTCAATGATGTTCCTCCAGGAGTCCGATGCCCGTGAATTTTTTGAAAATAAGTTGTATTGTAGCGGAAAATTGTCCGCGGATCAATATGGTTGATATTAAATTAAAAATGTTACATAATATAACGGTCCATTAAAATGCGACAGCGAAGGAGGAACCAATGAGTCCGAAAGTAAAGCTTCAATTGAAAGAATTGAAAGTTCAGAGTTTTGTCACCAATGTGGAACAGGAAAAGGTGAAGGGCGGAATCCCTTATAGCTGCAATTCCTGCCAGTTGGATTGTTCCGTGACCTACATCTGGTATTGTCCGCCCACAGCCACAGACGAACCGTTCTGCTATACAGCCTGCGTCTGCGGTTAATCAACCAATTGTCGCCATTCCCCGGCGATCTGTTCATAAGCCACAGGCGTCCGCCTGTTTCCCAACAATAGGGCCGGGCACTTTTTTTTTACAGGGCCGGGGATGGCCCGTCGCATCCGTTCAAGGATGGGAGCGAGCTCTTCTTCCATGATGTTGCCGAAGCTGACCGGTAAAAACACGCAGGGTTGAACATCTCCGCGGCCGTTGATGGAAAAGTGGGATAAGCCTCCCATCCGGCAACCCAGGTGTTGCGGGCGTTCGTAGTAATTGAGGTATTCGATCAACGGGTAATCTTTGTATTTCCGATGATTGTTGGCGGTTTTGAAGACTTGTTCGGCCACTGCCCGGTGGCGCTCGTTGAATAACTCGTCCACGTTCATGGCGGCGAAGCTCCCGCAGGGTTTCGGCTCCAGCAGGGAGACGCCCGAGACGCCGAGATCTTTGAGGAACTCCAGGTAATACCAGAGCTGGTTGTCCTCCACCAATTCGCGCCGCAGGCAGGCGTTGGTATAGACGAAAACACCCGCCTCGCGGAAGTGGCGGATGGCGGTCACGGCGTTTGCGAACGCGCCATCGTAGCCTTTGAAGAGGTCGAATCGCGGAGGGTCGGTGTCGTCCAATCCCACAGCCGCAGCCGCGAGGCCCGCCTCTTGCAACTGCTTCGCTTTGTGAGCGGTCACACCGTGTCCGGTAGTGTGAAGGTGGAAATCCGAGAGGTTCTGATCGGCGGCTTCGAGGATTCTCGACAAATCGTCGAAGCGCTGCATAGGCTCGCCGCCGGAGAGAATGATCGTGCTCACGCCCTCTTGTTGCAATTGGCGAATAACCTCTTGCCACCGCTCCAACGGTATTGAGTCGCGGCTACTGAGACTGCCGTTCTCGTAACAATGGCGGCAGCGGTAGGCGCAGCGGCGGGTGATGGAAAGGATCACCGAATCGATCTGCCGTCGGGTTGTTTTTCCGTTACTGGTGAGATTCATACCTCCATTCTTCACCATCAGGTCGAAGGCCGGTGAGGGGAAGCGCGGGGCCCGGAGCAAACCGATGTGGTAGCCGCCGTTCAGGCGGATCACTTTACGGGTCTCCAGTATCCCGCCCTTCATGAACGGCCTAAGGGAACTCAAGCGGAAGAGCGGGTAGGACTTGGGGCGCGCCAGGTATGTGAGTACGGCCAGGACAAAGCGAAACAGGAACCGTGCCATTTTCAAATCAACAAGCCCAGAAGACCGAACGCAATACCATAAAACCAGAAGGAGCCGTAGCTTTGGACCAGGTTCGAGAGCGCCCGTTCTCCCGTGTTGTGAACTCTTTTGATCCAGAGCCAGTCGATGTCCGAGAATGGAATGGATTTGTAAAATGTGGTTGAGTAGCCCGAGATAATTGAATCTCCAATCTCGAAGGATTCCAGGACATAAAAATCTCCGGTGATAGTCTCCACCGCCAGGGTGTTATCGCCCGACCGAAGGGATGTTTTCGTGACGCTGGATTTTTCGATAGACACTCGCTTTCTCTCTATTTTATTTCCGATAACCGCTTTGTTCTGGATTTTCCCAGGGGATTCTTCGGGAAACACGACGCTATCCCCGGTTTTTTTGATCACCTCGAGCACTTCGGCATTATTTTGTTTTCCGGTGGGCCAATGGCTCACCACATCGATCGGTTCTTTGGTGGTTTTATAGTCGAGCGGGCTGACGCAGCCGATGTGGGGTAATGCCAAAAGGGTGAGAATAATTGTGATAACGCTTATGTGTTTCATTGTTTCAACTGCTCCTGAGAATAGGCGAGGGCGAAGCCGGGTTCGGTGTGGATTCTGTAAAGCAACTGGTCCTGTCTGGGACCGGAGTTGTCGAGGTGGATTTCGTAGTAACCGCTGGCCCTCAATAACACGGTGCGTTCCATTCCCGCTTCCGTCGCTGGGACGGCAAACGACATCTCCACTTGATCGCCGATGTGAGGCATTTCCAGATATTGGCCGTCGGCGGTGCGGAGGGTATCGCGCACATCGCGGCCCAATTGGTCGCGGGCGCTGGTAGCTTCGATTTCCACGACCTTCAAAGGAAGATCTTCGGAGTAATCGATGGCCACATAATTGATTTTCCAGAAATGGGCCGGAGGCGTCAATTTAATCTCCACGACATCGCCTTCCACGCCGCTCAAATCTAGCATCGCCACCTGTAAGTCGGAGGTTTGCGGAGGCGCGCCGATGATAAGTCCCCTCTCCTGCCACCCGGCATTCGTGTCAACCCGTACCTTCAAAGAAAACAATTCTTCCCGCAAATGCATCCCCAACATCATATAGTAGGCTGGACCGCGATTGTTCACCTCCCGGTAAAAATCCTGGAGTTTTTCACCATACAATCCCAGGTAGCGGGAGATAACCAATGGCCCCCAACTTGTGTTCTGTCCCACGAAAACCAATTTCGCCCGGGCGGCGTCCCTGGGCCTGGGAAAACGGATGACGAGCTCGTCCTTCATGCCGTCTTTGGCCAACCAGAGCATGCGGTCGTTTGCCGATAGCGCCTCGGTGACGGGATTGAGCCGTTTGTCCACTGCGTCGAGCGGTGGAATGGGATCGGAGATCGAATGGATGCGCCCCCAGGCGTCCGGGACAACGATGGTGTGCTGAGGGTGATCTACCGCTACCAGCGCCAATTGGTCGATAAATTCCGTTTCCTTCAATTCGTTGGTCGCCAGTATTCGGTATTGACCGCGGACCGGCTCGATATGGTCCAGCAGGCACCATTCGGTCCGCTGACCGCCGCGGAATATGGAGCCGGAGTAGGGTTCGGCGTCGCAGACCCAATCCTCTCCGTTAAATGAATAGATGAACGGGCACGATTGTTCGCCTGCGTGTGTAAAAAACTCTATGGTCGCCCAGGCTGCCACAGCCAGTCCGATGGTACTGATGGTCTTCGTCCTGGATCGTTCGCGATCGATTATTTTGTAATTGATCCAGGCCGCCTCGATTTCTTCCAGCGGCATTGAAACCCGCATACTGATACGCCCCTTGCCGATGAATGTCTCGTTTTCCCGGGAATATGTATCGAAATAATAGATGTTTCCGTCTGTGGATTCAGCGACAAACATCTCGGGGGATTGCTCGATAATGCGCGAGATATCCTCTTGCCGCAACTGAAGGGAATTCTCGACGAGCGTCTCTCCTTCGATACGGCCGTCCCGGATAGTCCCAGGCCTCCCTTTCAGGAAGGTGTGTCTGACTCCTTTTTTGCTCACGAACTCCAATACCGAGAACGCCTTGACGTCTCTTCGATTCCTGATACCCTCCACTGTCTCGCTGTTTTTTCGTTGTGTCTTTTCCACATAAGTGACGCATGAAAACTGGAGCGAGGCGAGGGCAATAATCAGAACAATTGCTTGAAAATTTTTTAGCATTCACTTCTCCTTTTATGTGATGTAATATGTATTTTAGAAGGCAATTTTTTTTTCGTTCCCCACTGTTTTGTCATTGTAGCGTAAACGCGGTCAGGGTGTCATCCGCGAGGCCGTAGAAGGTATCGTCGTAGTAGGCCAGCACATTGTCGGCCGGATGGTCCGCGATTTCTTTCACGAAGTACAGGCGGTCGTTTTTGAAGCGGTAGTGCCTGAGGCGGTTGGCTTTGTCGTTGCTCAGGTATACACAGAAGCCCTTTTCGGTGGGGAAGAGGCGGATGAGGGTGAGATCCATCTTTTTGGTGGTTGTGATGGTTGTTTGTTTGTTCTGTTGGACCTCGATCTCGCATGCGTAGGGGATAAAATAGGGCAAGTCCTCTTCAATCAGCATCTCGGGTTCGTTTTTCCCCTGTGTGATTCTCCAGATGCCGTAACGTATGTTGTTGATGTAGTAGATGTAGTGCTGCTGGACAATATAGGGGATGTTGAAGAAGTTGCGTATATGCGACGGCGCTTGTTGGCCTTTCAGTTGGGGTAATGTCTTGCCGAAACTCCGCAGTTTGTCACCGTCGAAGGGGAGATAGTGGAAGAGGTTGTACCCGGCGTCCTCGAAGGATTTCATGAATAGGGCGGCGTTGTCGCCGCCTTTCTGCGGCGGCGCCCCCAGGAAAATGAAGCCGGTGGAGCACACCCTCAGCCGGGCGAATTGGCCTGTATTCGCCATATCCGTTTGTTTCACGAAATGGCCTTCCAGGTCGAAGCATTTGATGGAGTAATAATCGTTGATGTAGATGTTCCCGTCGCACACCGCCATGTCCATCATGCTGCGAAATTCGCCGGGGCCTTCGCCTCGGGCTCCGAAGCGGCGAATCAACCGGCCTTCGTGGTTCAGGTGGAACACTGCGAATTGTTTGCGGTCGCTGATAAAAATTCCCCGGTCGTTCACTTCGACCGCGGATACGCGGCCCAAAATCACATCGCTTTTCCATACGACCCGGGCTTCCAGGCCGTTGAGTATCCAACCGATCATCATGATGATGAAGATAATTCGTTTCATGTGGTCTCCTCGTTTATTGTTTCCCCGGTTTGGCGGAGGAAGAAGTCGAATCCCTGCGGATTCTTTTCCAGGACTTCGGTATAATCGATGAGGTCCTGCGTCAGTCTTTGCCGTATCTGGTCGCATTTGCGATTCCTATCTTCCCTTCGCCGCCGGGCGCTCGCGTAAACCGACACATAACATAGCGAGCAAAACCTCTTGGCCCAACATGCAGCGCAATACGGCACGGCGAATTCTTCGATATAGGATTCATAAAAACGGTACAAACGGTTTTGGGCGATTCCTCGTTCGATGTCGCCGAAATTGGTGAAATCGTTGAGCTTTTCGCAAATATAGAATTTCCCGTGGGCGTCCACGAACAGTTTTTTTTGAAGGGGTATACAAATGGCGGGCACAGGGATGGGGTGATGGCGGCGAACTTCAGTCTCGTCCACTTGCCGGGAAAAGAGGATGCGAAATTGCCGGTGGAAGAGTGCCTGTTCCAGAATTTCCGGCTCGCGGTCGTTTACCAGGCATGCGAGATAATGTTCTCTGGCGGCGCGCAATTGCCGGGTGTGGCGAGTTTGCGTTGTTGGGTCGGAGAAGAGGCTGTCGAGTTCCGGCTTCGCCCCTTCGAGAGAGACATAATTCACCCGCAATTGACCGGGGTGGCGGATAAATTCGAATTGCCGGAAGAATTCCCTCATTTCGTCCAGATCCGATAACGGCGTCACGACAGCGTTGAAATGAACCCAACGGTAAAAATCCTCTTTGTAATACGAGCGCAATGTGTCGAGCCCCGACATGATTGTAGCGAACGAGGCTTCGCCGGCGGGATTCCGCCTGAACCGGTCGTGGATGTGTGCAGGCCCGTCCAGGCTCACGTGAACCGCGAAACGGTTGTTAGCCAGGAACTTCGAGATGGTGTCGTCGTGAAGCGACGTTCCGTTGGTGGTGATTCCAAACAGCAACCGATGGGATGGTTCCGCGCTTCGGCGGGCAAACTCCGTCGTTTCCGAGATGGTCTTCCAACGCAGGAGAGGTTCGCCTCCGTAGAAGGATATCCCTTTGTGGTCGTTGCCTGTGGAATGGCTAAAGAAGAAACGAACCGCTCCAAGCGCTTTCCGGGCGCTGATGGAAAGCGATCGCGAGCGGTTCTGAAAATTGAAAAAATTATC
>JAHELQ010000370.1 GCA_024644125.1 Candidatus Aminicenantota bacterium
CTTTGCACTATTTTCTCCTTTTTTTTTCAATACTTTCACCCCAAAACGGAGAGCGCCCCAAACCACTCGTGGGACGCTCTCTACAATGGGAAACGTTACTCCTTGAATATTTTCTTATTCAAAACTTTGGCCCTACAAATCCCTTTGTTAGTGAGGATAATCGTGTTCATCTGATGGTGTTGATAAACTAAACCCTCTTCTTCCAATTCATGCAATACCTCAAAAAGATAACCTCTCCAGGCGCGAAAAATCATTTCGCCCGGATGCTTCTGCGATTCTTCCTCCCAACCAGAGAGGTAAAGAAGCAGAAGATTCAAGTCCTTCAACCTTTGGTTTATCATCATCGCCTCGCGCTCTCGAATGCCAGTCCTTTGACGGGCATCCCGGCGAAGCTGGATGCCATGAAGTAATTAAATAGTAATTTGTTCCTTGAAATTTTCAAAGGTTTTTTCTCCGATACCTTTTACTTTCATAATTTCCTGTATCCGCTTAAACTTGCCGTTCTTGTTACGGTATTCAATAATGCGGGCAGCGATTTTTTCCCCGACTCGCGGCAATTTGATCAACTGGGCCGCGGAGGCGGTATTAATATTGATCAAGCTCGACTTTCCGGCCGTCTGAGTTTCGGCCAGCACAATTGAGTTCGCAACAAAAATTACCATGGCAATAATTAGAATTGCCTTTAAACTTGATTTCGTTTTTTTTCTTGTCATATTTACTCCTCGCAATTCCAGTATCAGGAACGATGCCAATTGCGAACGGGAAACCACAAAAACAAACGAAAGCGCCTTCTGATAATGGTTTAAAGAAATTTTCACTCGCGTCGGCAAAACACCATCAGTAAAGAATTCTTTACATCTCAATCAAGAATGGTCTGGCTATTTTACACAAGCGTGAAGCCTCCATTAAGCGAAACCACCTTCAGTAGACGATTTACAGTATGAATGCCGCCCTGGCACCTATATTGAAGCACTGGATGGTGAAGCTTGTAATCCTGAGGAGGTAAAAAATGCAAGTACATAACAAAGGATTTTCTTTATTGGAAATGATGGTTTCATTGATGATCGTTGCTGTCAGCGTCTTCATGTTGGCGAGTATATTGACTGTATCGCTGCATTCGGGCAAACGCTCTTCCATCCGGTTGCAACTGGACCAGGTCTACGACGGCTACCAGAATCGCCTGATATCCCAATCGTTCGAGTCTGAACTCTTGCTGCCGGGGAAACATGACAGCGACGAAGAGCCGTTCGAGATCCGCTGGCATACGCAGGACCTGTCGGAGACTTTGAAAAAGATCAATCTAGCGGTGTCGTACCGGAACCAAACTGAAAAGAGGGGTTACTTTTACAAATCCCGGTTCATTAAAGAGGTGCGCCAATGACAGGCGGCTTTTCGATATTGGAAGTGATTGTAGTATTGACATTGAGTTTGGGAATTTTTGGCGCCGTATTTAACAGTGTCGTGGCATCGACCCATCATGCCAAACGGATACTGACCAACCAGGAGGTGTTGGAATCGATTTTTCACACAGTCGATACCATAAAATCAGACTTCACCAAATGCGGAATGCGTCTCCAGGAGGCCGGGAATCATTTCGGCATCGAGTTGTTCCAGTCGGAGGAACAGTGGTGCAAAGTGGTGTACGGCCTGGGGGGAGGCGTTCTATCCGAATCCGCCTTCGCCGGTAACACCTTCATCCAGATCTCCGGCGATGACTTCATCAAAGGCAAGCGGAAAATTATCCTGTATAATATCGAGGACAACGTCTATCAATTCAACAATATCCAGGAGACGAGCGGCGATCGCGCCGTTCTGTCGGAACCGTTGACAGCGGATTTTGACCGCAATTCTATTGTTGTGGCATTAAAAGAGGTGGAGTACAAATTCTACGGGAAGCAAGGTTGCCTCAAACGAAAAACAGGGCAGGGCAATTTTCAGCCGATGGTGGAAAACGTCACAGATTTTTACCTCAAATATTATCCCGAGACTTGTTCGATTTTATATCGTCTGGAAGTGAACCACAAGGAACAGATCCGGGGCTATATTTTTCTTACAAATATGGTGGAATGATGCAGGGAAGGTATCGATCAAACACACATATACGCGGCAGTATCCTGCTCTCTTTGGTGGCGGTGATCTTGATCTCGTTCATCGGCCTCTCGCTTCTGGGACACGTCGTGACCCACCAGCGGATCGCCGCAGCCAGGATTCAGCGAAACTGCCACATGGAACCTGTGTTTCAGGAATTGGTGCGCCACCTGCACCTGATAAAAGAGCAAACGCTGCAATTGGACATCCGGGAGACGGCGAATCCCCAGATAGAGTATTTCAACTGCGATCAATTCCCCGATAGGCGCATCGACGGCATCACCATCTCCAACCATTTTTCCCACACAATCAACCATTTCGCCACATACGACGTGATCACCGTATCGAACCGGGCGGAGTCGGTTTCACAATCTCATCCTTATCAATTCGCGGCGGGAATGGAGATTGCCATAATGGCGGGAGAGATTCCTCTCGCTTACATCCCTCTTTATTTGAAGCAGAAGATTGAAATATCTCCGGCTTCTTTCCTGGAAGAGAACGATATCTCCATCGCCGGCTTCAATAGCGCCATTATCGACGACTCACCGGCCGCATTCGACGCGACCGCGTTCCTTATGGACACGCTCCGCATCGATGGAAGAATGCTCGACTGGATGAGTGTGAGGCGACGATTGGGATTTGAACTCAAGAGCGAACCGATCCCAGACGGCATTTATTTTTTCGAGGAAGATTCGCGGATCACAGCGGTGTTCGCGCAAGGAGACATCCAACGATTGGCGCTTTACAGTCATGACGACCGCCAATTCGTGTTGTTTGAACAGGGAGGCGTGGAATATTTACTGGCGTATTGCCCGGGCCAGCGCCTATTCGGCTGTTGGGATCCATCAATACCGGATGAGACCGGATTTGACGAGAAAATAATCGTCAATGGTGATTGTCTGGCTCTGGAACAACAAGGCGACATAGCGTTCCACCAAAACAGCGACCTCAAGCTCCTGGTCTCCGGTCAAACCGTCATAAAAAGCCGCCTGGTTTCCGGGTCGGACCAACTGGATATCCAAAAGGCAGGTTGGACCCACCTGACTATCATCAGCGGCGCTCACGGATTATCTCCTTCCAGCGGAGCCGAACCTACCGTTATTATTGAGAATTCCCAGGAAACACGGCTAGAATTGTCACTATTGATCAACGGGAAAATTATCAATCACAGCCGCAAGTTAATCTTGAACGGAAGCATGTTTGCCACTGCAATAGAAAACAATGGATCTATCTATATAAACCACTTGTTTCCCCGATTCAACGAAGATGCATACTTTCTGACAAAAAAAGCAACAATACTACACAAGATACTAATTAATTATATCGAGGAGGCTACAAATGGCTATAATTAATCATAATCCTTTGAATAATTTGACATTCGAAAGCAATCATGATATAAAATTTAATTCCCCCTCACTCAGGGTACGAGGGATAAGTGTTATCGAGATGATCACGTCGGTAACGCTGTTTTTTCTCGTTTTGAGCCTTGGAGTGACCGGTTTTCAATCTTTCCGGGACAGGGCTAAGGCGACGGACGCCGTACGCATGGTTACATCGGCTTTTAGCAGCGCCAGGTACCGTTCGTTGAACGAAAACAGGTGCATACGGGTTCAATTAAAAGGAAGCGAGTTTTTGCTGGAAACGAGGAACAATGGTGAATGGGACATTGCACAAACATTTCCATTGGTTATGGATGTGAGGGCATCGATGAACGCAACGCCTGTCTTCTATCCTACGGGGTTCGTCACACCATTGTGTTCCGTCGATTTGAAAACGTTGCGTTACACATACAGGATTTCAATATCCATTGCAGGCAGGATCAAAACAGTACGACTCGAGGATATAAATTATGCCGATCTTTGAGAGAACCACAAAAAAACAAATTAAGGGACCTTGATAGTATGAGACAGGTGAAATTCAAAGGGAAGGTTTTTCTACTTTATCTTCTTTTATTTTTTATCGCTTTGCCGGCTCTATTTCCGGCGAATCCGGAAAAAAACGGGAACGATCCGCAGCCGGTAGATATTTTTGCCGGAAAAACATTGCAGATGCCCTATACACAAAAAAAAGTCACCATCGATGGCTTGTTGACGGAAAAATGTTGGGAGCACGCGCTCAAAATTCCACTGAAGTATGAAATCAGACCGGGAGAAAATATCGAGCCTCCGGTCAAAACAGAATGTTTTCTGGTGTATGACAACGATAACATCTATGTGGCCTTCAAATGCCAGGACCCCGACCCATCCTCCATCCGGGCCCATCTTGCCGACCGCGACAATGCCTGGAACGATGATTATGTGGGATTTGTCATCGACACCTTCAACGATGAAAACCGCGGTTACTTTTTTGCCGTGAATCCGTTGGGAGTTCAAAACGACTCGATCCTCCACGAAGGCGGCACCCGCGAAGACACCTCGTGGGACGCTATCTGGAGCGCGGCCACTCAACGGAACACACAGGGATACAATGTGGAATTGGCGATTCCCTTCCACGCCATTCAATTCCGCAAAGGAATATCACAGCGGACCTGGGGGTTCGTGGCAATTCGCGAATATCCCCGCTCATCCCGTCACCAAATCCTCAATAGTCCCATTGACCGCAACAACTCCTGCCTTTTATGCCAGATATGGAAAATCAAGGGAATCGAGGGGGATTCGCCGGACAAAACATTCGAGTTGGATCCAACGGTAATGACCTATCAGAGCGCCCATCGCAACGATTTCCCGGAAGGCGAGATGATAATCGACGATCCCGAAGCCAGCGTAGGCTTCTCCGGCAAATGGTCCTTCTCCCCCAATCTATCGTTGGGATTCGCCTTGAATCCGGATTTCTCCCATGTGGAAGCGGATGTCGCCCAATTCGAGATCAACACCCAATTCGCGCTCTATTACCCTGAGAAGAGACCATTCTTCCTGGAGGGGAACGACTTCTTCAAAACCAGAATCGAAGCGGTGTATACAAGGGCTATCACCGATCCCGATTGGGGGCTCAAGATGTCCGGCAAATCAGGTAGGAGCGCGGTCGGTTTTTTTGTGGCGCGGGACAATATCACCAACATCATCATTCCCGGAAGCGATTACTCCATCTCCACTTCCCTGAACCAACGAGCCTGGGCTTCGGTTTTGAGATACCGCTACGATTTCGGCAACTCATCCGCGGTCGGCGTCATTTTAACCGACCGGGAAGGGGAAGATTATACCAACCGTGTCGGAGGCATCGATGGTTTGATCCGCGTCACCCCAAGCGACACGGTGCGCTTCCAATACCTCGCGTCCTCCACTCGTTACCCGACAGAAATCGTTGAACAATACAATCAAAAAAAAGAAACCTTCTGGGGCAAAGCCTTTGAACTCCAATACCAGCATAAAGCGCGCAACTGGTTCTGGAAAGTGGGATTCGACGACTATAACCCGGACTTCAGGGCGGACCTGGGATTTGTACCCCAGGTCGATCTGAGACGGTTGACCGGCGGCTTCGGCTACACCTATTGGGGGAAAAAGGGCGCCTTCCTGAGTTCTGTCGATGTGG
>JAHELQ010000371.1:0-3821 GCA_024644125.1 Candidatus Aminicenantota bacterium
TCGCCCGGCCCGATCAACAACGTCATGGACCAAAAAATCCGGGTTGCGGAGGCGGAACTCTTGAATTGATACACGCCGTTTATCCCTTCCCGCGCTCCCGGGATAATGAAGGGCGAGATCATATTCCCCAACCAGAACACCGTATACAGAATCGCCGCCGAAACCGCTCCGATCAGAAGCTTCCCGGCCCAGCGGTCGCGGATATCGTCACTGAGCAAGCCGGTGTATCCGGGATCCAGAACGAAACCCAGACCCAGGAAGACTGAGATGTTGGCACTCATCCACCACCAAAAATCGAAGCGTCCAATCCCCTGGGTGATGAACAACAATGGAAACAACACGCACGCCAACGCAGCCCATGTCGCTAACCATGGGCCATTGACAACGACGCCGGCCGAATGATCCTTCGCTTCCATGGAGTAGTCGCGCCCCTAACCCTTTACCACCAAAAACAAAAGCAACGAGCCGACGCACAGCAGGCCAAACAGCAAATTGTATTGAGCGGTGGCCCCATCCAGGGCGATAAAGTCCAGCGGCTGGGCAGGATGTTTCCTTGCCAGAGCTTTTTTGAACAATTTCAACGCCATGGGTACAGCCAATAATGTCAATAAAAATGTGGCAGGCATGGGTGGAAGAAATGTCTCCGCTTTGAGGGGAATGGCCATGAATACCAGGATAATGACAAACGGAATAAAAATCAGGAAGCCGTAATAAATCAACGAACCTTTGTCGCCGAAAATCGACGCCATCGTGAAGATTTTCCCCTCTTTGTCGGTAGGGATATCGCGCCAATTATTGGCATGAAGAATCGCGATCACCAACAGCGCCATCGGAACGGCCCAGAAGACCGGAATCCAGGAGAAGGTTCTCACCTGAACCACCCATGCCCCCAGCGCGCCCAGGATCCCGAAGTTCATGAATACCGCAAAATCCCCCATACCGTGATATTTTAAAGCAAACGGCCCGCCAAACGTATACCCGATGCCAATCACAAGACCGATGCCGCCGATAATCAACAATCCTGGAACCGTAAGCCAGGCGATTAAAATACCGAGAGTTCCTCCTGTGATGAACAGGATAATCGACGCCTTCAACGCCTCCTGGGGAGAGATCAAGCCGCGGACCACAGCCCCGCTCGCCGGAGTCGGCTCCACGTCGAGACCTCTTTTATAATCCGAAACATCGCTGAGAATGTTGCTTGCCGAGTGGAGGACCACCATCGCCAGCAACGATAACAGGAACAATATGATGTTCAAGCGCGCGCCGCCGATCACGACTGCCAGCACTGTGCCGAAAATCACAGGCATCGTTGACGCGGGCAACGCGAATGGACGGATAGCGATGAGCCATTTCTTCATTTCCGATATCTTCTGCATCTCTTCCATATATTCCTCTCTCTCGGGATTCCGTTCTTATTCCAAATTTTGTAGCGCTAAAAACACTATTTTATAAAGACATTCCGATCTTGTCAAGCTCGCCTGTCCCAGTCCCCTCCGCTTACCGCTCTTGTTCATAAGAACGATGCGCCGTGGAAACAGGAGATGTCGAAGATCGGTTCGATGTGCCGTGGGTGTGCCGTGGGGACAGGAGATGCCGAAGATCGATTCGAGGTTTTATCGGCGCCTGATCATCGGCATCCCATCATCGTCATCCATCTATTCCATCTTCGCCCTCACCGTTGTTGGTCATTCGCGTCTGGATGTGGGGATAGAGGGATTTAGATTATTGTATCAAGATAGGCGTTATGTCCCGCCGAACATTCCTTCGAGAACATCGACATAAAGGGACGGAGCGTTGGGAATGAGGATGCCCATCTCGTGATAGTTTTTGGCGATCGATTGCCGCTTCACCCATTGGACAATACCTTCCAATTGGAATTCCTGTTCGTTTATGGTGACGTTGATCGACACCGCCCGCGACGCCGGCAACCACCTGCAGCTCACCAACAAGCCATTCACCGAGACATTGTTCAAGACAGCGGTTTTACCATCCACGTACATTATCTGTCGCAAGCAAACGCGCTGGTCTTTTCTCATTTCATAGGCCATCGGTTCTCGACTCCCTAAAAATTCCATCCGTGTTTTAATATATTTAATTTCCTCCCTTATTCAACTCCCAGCTTCCACAAAATAAAGTTAATTGTCGGAATGAAAGAGGATGGGGAAGATCTTTTAGTCTAACTCATCTTCCACGAACGAGGCATCGTCGAAGACCGATTCGTCGCGATGAGGGACAAGGAAAGAATCTTTCTTCGATGATTGGTTCGAGGAGAAGGGAGGGGGGACGGGCAGATTACTCTCATTATCTTCATCAACGAAGCAAACAATCATCAAAGTGCAAGATGAGAGGGATCTAGGAGGGCAGGCGAAGTAGTATTCGTCGTCGATGCGGACTTCGCGAAGCTCTGGCTCTGGCTTTCAGGCTTCAGATCCCAGGCATCGGGAGTGAGAACGAAGGCTCGGTAGTATCGATCTATCTCTTCTTCGGTAAGAAGCGTCGATCGAAGGCTTCGATGGTAGTTCGGGTCTCGATATTTGGCAAAAGTTATGTCAATTGAGAATAATATATCGAGCATTTTAGGAGAACGAAGGACGGTTCGATCAGCCCTGCATACAAATATACAAAAATTGTAAGCTGACAAATAATCAACAAGATGCATCTTGTCCACTACCCTATTTAGCCATTGGGTTAATAGGTTGACAAATACCCTACAGTCATACATAATTGATTTGGAGGATACATGTTGGAAAATGTAGCCAGAGAGTTACCATTCTTTAAGCAGGTGGGTGAAAAGCAAAAATTTTTAGAGGTTATAGGCGCTCTTTCACTCCGGTTAATATCTCTCGCGAAAGCTTCTGAGATCATGGGGATGAGCACAGAAAAATTTTTAACCCTTCTGGATACTTATGGCTATGAGTTCACCTTTCTTGATGCTGACGATATCGCCATCGAACGGGAAAACGTTTGAGAGTCGTATTTAATACCTCACCAATTATTATCCTCAACAAGTTACAACTGCTGGAAAAAGCCTTTACCCTTTTTCCTGATATTTACATCCCTGCGGGAGTAATCGAAGAATTTAACCACAAACTTAACTCTTCTGAAAGTTTGATTGGAAAAATTATCGAACAAAAGCACATTCATATTGAGACAGTCAAAGAGAGCAGGTTTTATATTAGATTAAGAGAAATTCTCGGAAGAGGCGAAACGGAAGCTATTCTTTTGGGACTTGAACTGGATGCGGATTTTATTATTCTAGATGACAAAGCCGCTAGAAATAAAGCAATGTCGTTCGGTTTGAACATAAAAGGCGCCGTCGGTATCTTGCGATTACTTTACAAGCAAGAACTAATATCTACTGGTCCTGATAAAATATATGAGATTTTGCAAGATCACCATTTTCGAATTCAATATAAAATTTTTCGAAGTATCTTAGACGAATTCTATTGAAACCACGCTCATAATTAGCTGAACGGTAATAAACAAAAAACTCCCTCACAAAACACCGACATCCATCTCTTCCCCAGCGGCATACAACTCAATAACGGCGAAGAAGCGTTCGATGATTGGTTCGTTGAAGATCTGCTGCAGAAGAAGACGATGATAATCCTGAATAGGAAGCATGGGATATTCGCCTCAAGGAGAGGGGGGACGGGCAGATTACTCTCATTATCTTCATCAACGAAGCAAACAATCATCGAAGTGCAAGATGAGAGGGATCTAGGAGGGCAGGCGAAGTAGTATTCGTCGTCGATGCGGACTTCGCGAAGCTCTGGCTCTGGCTTTCAGGCTTCAGATCCCAGGCATCGGGAGTGAGAACG
>JAHELQ010000371.1:3921-5614 GCA_024644125.1 Candidatus Aminicenantota bacterium
AAGGCTCGGTAGCATCGATCTATCTCTTCTTCGGTAAGAAGCGTCGATCGAAGGCTTCTCGACGACGATTACTGACTTTGTACTTGTCTGTCCCCATCCCCCCCATCGCTCTCCCATTCTCTCTACCATTACGAAAACATCTCCGTGCCGGACGGCTCCCAACGCCCTGTTTCCAAATGATCATATCGGAAAGCAGAGTGGAAACGAAGAAATAATCGTTGCTTATGGGGACAAAAAATAGAACGGGGAAATCATCATACTCATGCCACAGTCGGGGTATAGGGGGATGGAAAAACCAACGGCAATTCAATAAAACAAAAAAAATAGTTGTTAAACTCAATCCCGCGGTCTCCTGAGCAATGTAACTGCGGGTACATCTTTCAGGTTTACGGGATCGTTAGAAGCAATTTTATTGTGAATATTATTTTGAGCAATAAGTTTTCAAATATGTTAGAATATTCGCAGTTTTTCCATAGTAGGGCACATTAAAAAGCTTTATATAAAATGAGGTGACGTTTCATGAAATTGGAAAATTTCCACCGAATTATCGGGATCATACTGCTATTCGGTTTGATCCTGCCTATCTGGGGCCAAAGCGGCACAGTGTTTGGTCCCCGTCAGTATACCAGGGGAACCGGAAAACCGGTGGTTCAACAGGATACTTTTGGTAGCGCCCCTGGTGAAGGCCTCTTGCTGCGTATTCGCAACGGGGATACAGATTTCGCCACGCGGGTGTCCAGCGCCACTATATTATTGAACGGCGTTCAAGTGGTGGGGCCGGAGGATTTTAACAAAGAGGTGGAGTGGATTGAAAAACAGGTGAATCTGCAATCCCAGAACACCATTGCTGTCATGTTGGACAGCAAGCCCGGCAGTTATATCACTGTTACGATTTTAGGTGGAACCGCAGGACCATTGGTGAATCTGAACGCAACGCCGACGTCCATTACGTTGGGTGAATCGGCGACTCTATCCTGGACTTCACAAAACGCGGATAACGCGACAATCGACAATGGCATTGGAACGGTTTCGCTGAATGGATCGATGACTGTGTCGCCGACTGAGACGACCACTTATACTATTACTGTAACTGGACCCGGAGGCACAGAAACGGCTTCCATCAAGGTGACAGTTGAGAATCCCTATCCAAAACCCACAGTCACATTGGTGGCGGCGCCGGAAACCATCAATCCCGGAGAATCCTCTACCTTGACATGGACTTCGGCAGACGCCGATACAGTCGGCATTAGCCCGGACATCGGCAGTGTGGGATTGAACGGTTCAACCACCGTCGCCCCCACCGCAACCACCACCTACACTATCACCGCCACAGGCATGGGAGGCATGGCAACCGCCACCGCTACTGTCACGGTCTATTATCCCCCGCCCACTGTGACCATCTACGCATTCCCCACCAGTATTCAAGTGGGGCAGTCCTCCACATTGACCTGGAGCTCCACCGAAGCGGATTCGGCGGTCATTGACCAGGGAATCGGCAGTGTGCCGCTTGAAGGTTCCATAACCGTTACTCCAGGCCAGGACACGCTGTACACCATTACGGTCACGGGTCCCGGCGGCTCGGTGAGCGAGAGTGTGTGGGTCACGATTTCGCCATTGACATTCGCCATTACCTCTCCGGTGGACGGAGCCATTGTTACCTCCCCCACCATCGATGTGAAGGGAACCATTGTCA
>JAHELQ010000372.1 GCA_024644125.1 Candidatus Aminicenantota bacterium
TCGAGAACAACGGTTGCAGTCCGATCGTTACGCCGTTTGCCCTTGACATCAAAGACGGAGCCGGCAATACCGGCCGCCAGACCATCCCCGCGCTTCCGCCGGGTAAAAAAACAGTCGTATACGACAATTGGCCGTCCGCCTGCTCAACTGCCGACAGAACGTTCACGGTAACCGCGGTTTCGGACCATCAGCTACGGGATTGGGACGCAACCGACAATATCGGCACCTTCACCGCTCAAAACACCACTCCCGACCTCGCCCTTTCAGCATCCATCGCCATGGATTGCACAGAAGACGGCAAAATCCGGGGCGCTATCGTATTACTGATATCCAATACCAGTGACATTGCCGTATCAAAAGACTTTTTCATTTCGATAGACGACGGCAAAGGATGGAAAATCGAGAAGCGCTTCCAAAAAGATCTTGGCGGGCGACTCCCGTTACCGAAAGGAGAATCCAGGGAGATAACGGTAGAATGGACCAGGGATTTTTCCATCAAACCAATGATCATTGATTTCCCGGAGATGGAGATTGGAGTGGACAGCAAGGACGACATTCACGAATGCGACGGCGCCAACAACGTCTTGAGACTCCCCTACAAGCTTCGAATTCCAAACCTGAATTTAGTCGCCTTCACACCAACCTGCGTCACCGATGACTACTACCAGGTGATACTGGTGATTGAAAACAACGGCGGAGCGGACATAAACAATGATTTCTACATTAGCGTGACCGACAACGACGGAAAAAAGCAAATCCAGACCTTCACGAAAATCGAGGGGATACTCCCATTTTTGGCCGGAAGCCGTCAAACAGTTCTGTTCGATACCTGGGAAGTGGACCAGACGCCGGCGATCCTGGAATTGGAATGCCGGCTGGATTTCAACCGCCAATTGGGGGAGTTGGATGCCAACGATAACAACATGCGCGGTAGCCTACCGGTATTCGACATGGAAATCACGGATTTCAAAGCTGAGACGTCTACCGAAACTGCCGAAGGGTATCGGGATATCAAAGGCTTTTTCACCGTCACCGTCACTAACTCAGGTCTGAATACAATCAGAGACGATTTTGCAGTTCAGGTGGTGGACGGCCAGGGTTGGCGGACTGAAAAACGTTTCGCCGGCGATTTAAACGGCGCCCTCCCCCTCGGACCGGGAGAAAGTAAAACAGTCAAGATCCCATGGGAACACGATTTTTCCACCCACCCACCGGCATATACATTCAAAAACATCTCAGTGATCATCGACTCCCAATCGGACATTTGTGAATGCGACGGTAGCAATAACCAGGCATTTACACATTTTCAGTTTTTAAATACTTCCTTATTGCTATTACTGCCTTTAAGCCAATAATTCTTCAATACAGGACAAAAGCCTAAACTTTTTTATAGAAAAAGTATACAAAAAAAAATAACTTTATAGTAAAATTGGTTCGTATCGTCTAACCAATTTTTTTATTATGCTTGAGGAGTTTTAAAATGACAAAATTCTGGATTGTGGTATTATGCCCAATAATACTACTTAGCGCTTGCTTCAAGACAAAAGATGAGGAAACCGGAACTGAAAAAAAAGACAAAATTTTCTTGATGGGAACCGCCATGTACCGGCTCAACTGGACCAATGTGGAAGGGAACGATATTCGCTTCCGGTATAGCGATCTTGGCCTTCCGGCCGATTTCTCCACCCGGGAGCGGGCATCGTTGATGATTGACGGAACCTTTGGAAATGGAAATTACACCATCGACGGTTTCCTCAATTATGACCCAGAAAACCGGATCACCGAGCCGCCCCTCGATTTTCTACTGAAAATTGGAAACGAGAATATCTATGCCGCTGTAGGGGATTACCGCCTGGGGTTGTTCCCGGACTCGATATTCGCCCGCTACCAGCATCCCTTTAGGGGAGCGGTACTGGGAAGCCGCGGGAAATACTTCGGCGCTGAAATCATCGGCGGAAAAGCCAGAGGCGAGAGTGGAATCGAAGAACTGCCGTGCGATTCAGGCGCCGGCCCCTACTACCTGGACGAATCCCCAATCCTCCGGGGCAGCGAAATGGTCTATCTGGTGGTTAAAAACGCCGCGAATCCCGATCTGGAAATCAAACGAATCCCGATGGTACGGAACCAGGACTATTATATGGACTATGACCGGGGAGCCATCATTTTCAATTCATCGGTGTATCCCATCGACGAACTGGGAAATCCTGTGTTCATCCTGGCAACCTACCAATTCGAATCTATTGTCGGCCGCTTTACCAGAGCCGTGTTCGGATTGAACGCATTCGCCGCTCCCTGGGACTTTCTGAAATTGAATTTCACCTACATCGCGGACGCAGACGGCTCCCTGAGCCTCGAAGACGCCATCGACCAACACCGGGGAATCTATAGCTTCGGACTGAATGTGGATTCCAAAACCATCAAATTTTTTGGCGAAATGGCCTTCAGCCGCGAACCGGAAATGAAAAAACAATATGGTTTTTTTGGCGGCGGTACCGTAAATGTCTCAAAGAATTTGCATCTCTATTTCAATTCATGGTCCATCGACCGGGAATTCCCCACGTTCGCCAACAAACAAATTGAGTACGGCTACGGCTTGATGCAGATATTCCCCGCTTACGCCGAACGCAGCATCTTTCTCTCTCCCTTCCAGTTCACCCGCAATTTGGGAGCCGAGCTCTATCCCTTTTCATTATCGCGTCTCACCTTAGACGAACAAGAAACCCATGCCTTTATTGAATACAGTGAAAAAGCCAATACATTCAGCGCCGGCTACGGAACCGAAGAGGAAATGCTCACGGAATTGGTGTCCCGGACCTTCTACGCCTCGGGATTCCATGACGGCGACTCCACCAAAGCGTGGGGCAAATTTCAACTGACAAATAAATACGATCGCGAGCGTAGCCAGGTAGACAACCGCACGCACGAATTTTTATTGGGTGTTCGCCAACGGGCATGGAAAGGGCAAAAAGGAGAGTTGTTCGTGCAGGCCGACTATAGCGGTCAAACGTTGGATGACTTCCTGGAATTGGCGCCCAACACCTACCGCAGCACAGCATCTATTTTCACCGAATACTTAACCAACGGCGAAGGGGTGTTCGCCGGTTACCGCAAAGAGCAGCTCGCCAACCGCGATCTCGACGAAGTTCAAATAGAGAACGACATTTATGAACTTGGAGTTCGCAGCCACCTCTACAAAGGTTTTTTCCTGGACAGCCGTTTCCGTTACGAACACAGCACGGGCAGCGCCGGCGAAGCCAACAATCAGATCCTATCGGTCGGCGGCGGCGTGGAAACGTCAACATTCCGCGCCATGGCCCGTTACGAAATCCAGACCAACAAGCGGGATCAAGACGAGGGAACCCGCCATCTCTGGTCGTTATCCCTATTCGGCACCCCTTTGAAAGGCCTGAATTTCAACCTGCGCTATTACCGCCAATTGGGCAAAGAAGAGGTCCCATTCTCACTGAACGAACGGTCGGAAGAACAATTGAGCGCCCGGATTCTCTACCGCGTCAACCAATTCCTCTCGTTCTATTCCCAATGGCGTTACGACACCAATATCGAGCTCTACCCCCCCCTCGACCGGACGAAAAGTAATTCGCTAGCTTCCGTTCAAGGCCTGAAACTCAAATTGAATCAAAAACTGGAATTTCTGGCCAATTACAAACTTCTCAAAGTCTGGGGCCCCATCGAAAACCGTAAACAATCGGCGGCCGCGGAAATGGGCTATTTGTTATTCAAGAACTTACGCCTGGGCGTGGGAGCCGAAATCATCGACTTCGAAGATCCCTTCAACCAGGACCTCAATTACCACTCGACAGTGGGTTACTTAAAATTGATGGGACTTTTTTAAAGGAGGCCTCCATGATTCAATACAAACATAATGATACTAAAACAAAAAAAAGGAGAAGGCAATGAAGATTTGCAGCCAAAGGCATTCATGCCTATCCGGCATTTTGACGCTTTCAGTGTTCCTCATATATTTGGCGACGGTTCCGGTCTGGGCCGCCGATTCCAGGGACAACCCCATAACCGTCACATACTGCGACGGTTCCAACCTGGAAATTTATCCCTATAGTTATGTGACTCCCGGCGGCGGAACGCCTTTCATTACATACGAATCACAAGTCACGGCCGTTTCCGGCGGTTACCGCTATGGATTCGAAGACTCGAACGACAACGACTACAACGACATCGTAATCGAGTTACGAGTCAAAGGCGAAGGGACGGAATCACCGGCGATCGAGGTGGAATTCATCTCCAAAGACGCCTCTTACCTACATTGGATCCATGTGGTCGTCAACGGCTCCGCCCAATTGGTGTTCAAAGCCGAGGAAGCCTCTCCCGGAGATATATTCACCATTCAATTACCGCCCAACAGATGCCCGGCGTTTTTCATCGGCAAAGAATTCTCGACTCCCCGGGCATTGCCTGGAGACCAGTTGGAATTCACATTGGACATCAGAAACGATTCCAACTTCATTGCCCGCGCTATCTCAATCGACGATGAACTCTCGCCGTACCTCGAATATACCGGCGACGATTCAGGATTCTCTCCTGTAAAGCAAGGCCGACATTATACCTGGATTATCCCCGAATTGGGACCGGGCGAGCGAAAGGCCATCCATGTATCCGTAAAGATCTCCCCGGACGCCCCGGCAGGCTCGATCGACAACCAGGCGTTCCTGTCCCACCAGAGCCTCCCCCAACCCGTTCCCTCAAACACCGCCACCCTCGCCGTCGAAGAGAAACCGGTGGAGAAGAACGCGCAATTTTCCATCTCCAAAAAATTCTCCGTGCCCGTGGCGCTACCCGGAGACACGTTGAATATCACACTGGAAATCCAAAACAACTCCAACTTCATCGCGCAGAACATCACAATCTATGACGATCTCTCATCCTACCTCGACTACATCGGCGACGATTCGGGTCTCGCCCACAATACAAAGGGGAAGCGCCATCTCTGGACCATCCCCAAATTGCAAATCAACCAACGCATGACCTTCGCCATAAACGTTAATGTGGCAGACACCGCCCCCGCAGGCTCCATCGTGAACCGGGCGTTTTTGTCCCACCGCAGCCTCGATAGCGACATCGCCTCCAACGAAGCGGTGTTAGACATACAAAACATCGAGGTGCTACTACAAAAAACAGTGGACAAGACATCCGCCAAGCCGGGAGACGATCTCGCCTACACTCTCACAGTCAAAAATCTTTCCTCTAGATCATTGGAAGACATCGATATCACCGATCAATTGCCCGGCCAATTGGAATTTGTCGGGCAGAACGGACCGCTCTCTTTTTCAAATGACAATGGCAGACTGCGTTGGAAGGGAACAATCGCTGCCAAAAACGAATCGACCCTGCGCTTCACCGCCAGGATCCGCCCTTATGTGATCAAAGGCACTGCCATCCCCAACAAAGCGGAATTGAAGACAGACCTCCTACCCGAAACCGTAATGTCAAACACAGTCACGACAACCATTACCGCGGATCCCATCTCCAATTCATCGGTGCGCTTCACCAAACGGGCCGACGTGCCCCAGTCGGAAATCGGCCGCATCGTGCGCTTCCGGCTGACGGTGGAAAACCGCTCCGGCTCCCCCCTG
>JAHELQ010000373.1 GCA_024644125.1 Candidatus Aminicenantota bacterium
AAATTTGCTTCCATATGTCGATCGTTATTGTGTTGCGGGGGTCCTTCCACCCCCATGGTATATCTAACGCTTCGAGGCCGGGATAGCGGAAAAGCAGCCGGGGCCCAGAAAGCTGAAGCGGCGAATCCCGTTGATGTGGCGTTGCGCCACCCGTACTAGTTGTCGCCGGGTGAAATTATCCATGGCGTCAAATTGCCGCACGTTGTCCCAGGAGCAATGGGTCTGGGACAGGATCCATTCATTCAACCGCAAGAAAAAAAACGCCTCGCCATGAGAATCCTGGCGGTTGCCCATGAAGAGCCCGCTCCGTTGAAGGATATTGGACAGCAATGTGGTTCCGGACCGGTGCATACCGGCGACAATTATGGGGGATACTGGTTCAGCCATGAATGATTTTTCTCCTGCGGTATTCGTTGATCACACCTTTGACCCGTTGCCGGTAGGTAAGCACCCGGAGTTCATCGACTGTCAGGGGGCGAACCTTTTCCGGGCGCTCCAGAGTATCCCGTATCGCCCGTTCCAGGTCGTCCGAATTGGAGGCCTCGAAATAGCGGATGCATTCTTTTAATTCCGGGAATTCATCGAGCAGTACCGGAAAACGAGACGCTAGCACTGGTTTTTGGGCGGCCAGGGAATCGAACACTTTGATGTGGGCCACCATCTCGTTGTAGCGGTTGTAGAGGTCCGGGCATACGATGAGGTCGCTCAATTGCTGCAATGCCGGAAGTTCGCGATAGTCCGCGCGGGGAAGGTGAATCACACGGGATGACAACCGGTGCTTGCGGATGGTTTTGAGCACTTTTTGTTCCATTTGGCCTGATCCCACAAGGAAAAGTTTTAGATTTTCCATGGACAGGGCCAGGCGGCAAAATACTTCGGTCAATAAATGAACACCGCCGATTTTTTTGAAGTCTCCCGCGAAAAAGATCACGCGATCGTTCTGCTGGATGCCGAAGTGCGCTCGCAACGAAGACTGGGTAGATGGGTCTCGATGCCCTGGATGGTTCTCCAGCAATCCCTCAGGCGTCACAATAATGGAGTCCGCCGGGACCGTGAACGCGGCCTCGATGTATTGTTTCATCTGAAGCGATGCGGCGTTGACATAGGATGCGTAATGGAAAAACTTTTTTTCCAGCCATACGTTGGCCAGGAGACCGGCTTTCCGCATTAAAGAGGTGTGATGGAAATATTCTCCCTGGAGTCGTAGAATTCCGTGTACATCGTAAATATAGCGTCTACCGTGGGCAACCGCCAGGTACATGGGGATCAATCCTGTTTGGTGCGCCCAGAGGAGCCGGTTTTCCGTCAATCTCAACAGCCTGGCAATCAGCGGGTGCCGGTCGATGGAAGCCTGAAGCGGTTTGCGCAGGGTTCTTAGCTTCCCGGTCGATAGGAAGGCGTAGATCTTGCGGTATAACCATTTGTCAGGGAGGAATGGCTCGAACCGTTGTTCGGATACATACGGCGGTCTAACCGGCGCTACAAAAATATACGGCACTCCAAATTCTTCCAGATGGGAGGTATAGCCGGCGATGCGGATACTACTGCCTCCGCAAGGCGTTTCGATATCGCCGCGGGTGGTGAAAATCACCAGCGCGTTCAGCTCATCGGCCAATTCTGCCATAATGCCTCGTCCTTTTGGAGCAAATTCTTCAATTCCCGGTTATGGGGCGCGAAATAGCGATCCAGTTCTTCCTTGATGGCCGGGTCGATTTGTTGCCTCTTCAGAAACATGGCGTCCAGCAAGGAGCGAATCTTTCGTTTGGTCTCGCCACCCAGTGTTTTGATCATATAGCGGGAGAGGGGGTTGTGAATGACCTCTTTGAAAATGGACGCCATAAATCGGTTTCTCGTCGCACCGGACCGGTTGAAGACCCGGGAAATATTTGGATGAGTGTAATCCTCCGCCCCGGGAATGTCAAGGAATCGCAGGATGTCCCGTACAACCGCCAGAGTGTCCTGTTGCAATTCTTCATAAAGGTAGATCTTCACATGAGGGAAGGCTTCGATATAGGCGCGAACCTGCCTGTCGTACTCTCCGAAGCCACGGTAGTCATAAAAAATATTCCAGTTGGCGTCCAGCCGTTGACGGATAATTCCCGGATCGATTGCCTCCGGGAACGGCAACGGTTCCATGAACCATTTAAAAAAATGCAAGTATTGAGACCAGGCTCTCTCGGATGGAGATCGAAGGATGATGATGATCTTGAGCTTCCTCCAGGCGTCCCCGTATACGTCGCGAATATTCTGGATCGTTGTGTCGCAGGTGTACAAATAGGAGGGTGACGCTTCTCCCAGCAATTGGTCTTCAGCGGCGGGGGAAAATAGATGCAGGAAGTCTTCCAGTTTCCATATCACATGATGAAGCGGCTCCGGACTCTGGAAACAGGGTGGGTTGTCCTTGAAGCTGAAAAACCATGGTTCTTTGATCTCCGGCATAAAAATGGCCGGATGCCGGTTCAAATAGTAATAAAGCGAAGTGGTTCCGCTTTTGGCTGCGCCCACTATCAAAAAGTCCGGCAAGCGGACGTTCAATGATTCCAGCGTCACCTTCATTCTATTCTCCCATTGCTTGACGTTGGGCTTCAAGGCGTCCGACAATAGTTTGCGCCCGTTGATCCCATTCGTATAGCCGCACATCTCTTTTGGCGTTTTGAGCCAAACTAAGCGCCAGATTGCCGTCTTCCAATATACGCGAAATGGCCTCGTGCCATTGGCGGGCGTCGGACGGTTCTACGAGCAGTGCGTTTTTTTGATGGTGCAAAATTTCGCGGAGCACCGGCAAGTCGGAAGAAATAATAGGAACTCCCGCGGCCATGTATTCGAACATTTTTAGCGGAGACATATACCTGGCGGTGTCGCGTTTATTGCCCTGGAGGGTCACCTTCCGTTGGTACGGCATCAACAATAGATCCATTGCCGATAGATAGTGGGGTATGGCGTGATGGGGGACGTGGCCCGTTACGATGAGATTGTCGATTCTTCTGGACTCGGCTTCTTTTATCAAGGAACGGACCTCCTGGGGAGATCCGCCGATGATGACGAAACGGATTCGGGGATTCATGCCGGCTGTCGATAGGATGATATCGATTCCGCGGCCCCTATACAGGCTACCTGAATAGCCGGCCAACACCTCGTTTTGCGGAAGCCCGAGCTCCCGTCGTAGTTGACCTGCTGTCCGGCCGGTGGGATAGACCGATAGATCGACTCCGTCATGGGCCACCATCACGGGACGGTCGCCCAGTTGCTTTCCGTATTTTGTTTCGATGATTTCATGCAAGCTCCTGGAAATGGTTACAACCAATTTTAGGTTGCGGCTCTTGAGCATCCTCTTCAGGAATAACTTTTTTATATCATGCAACGGATCTTCATGGCATTCGTAGATGAACGGGATATTCAAGCGATCGAACCACACGCCGCTGAAAAGGTCCCTGACATAGATGAGATCGGGCTTCTGCCGTCTTGCAAAACGGACGGCGTTGACGAGAAAATAGAGCCAACCTATCATCCGCAAGGGCTTGAAGCGGGTGGACGGGGTCCAGGAGCGGTGAATGGAGAACGGTTTCTGAATTCCATAATGGTGGAATATGTTTTCGGGATCATCGTTGATGGAGGCCACCAGTGTGACGCGGTTACCGGTTTTTTGCAACGCCTGGCACATTTTCATGATATGTACGGAACTGGCCATACGCGAGGGGAATTCCCTGATGGAGAAATAGATGATGGAGCGGTGGTTGACCAGTTCGTGGTACAGCGCCAATTTTTCCAGGGTGTTGGCGGCGGCGTCATGATGGGCGCTGATTTGTTTTTGCAATTGTCTCACATGACGTTCTAGTTGGTCGTGGTTCATATGGAAGACTGTTTCGATAGACCTGGACAACGAGTCCGCGTCGAAGCCGCGGATAACCAGTTCCTGAGGCAACCAATCCATGATATCCCCGACATCGGTGGAAATGATAGGCGTGCCGGCGGCGATGGATTCCAACACCACGCCAGGGAAATTTTCGTAAAGAGATGGAAGGATCGTGCAGTCCGCCGCGTTGTACACATCGTTCAGCCGGGCGGGTTCCAATTGGCCCAGGTAGACGACTCCCGGTTCCCGGGATACGGGATCTTGCATTGTCCCGTTCCCGGCCACCAATAGCGAGATGTTTGGGATCTTTTGCCTGGTTTTTCGGAAAGCGTCCAAAAGGGCATCGATGTTTTTCATCCGGTCCAGACGGCCGCAATAAAGCAGAGCGAATTCTTCTTCGGACAGTCCGAGTTTCTGTCGTTTTTCCAGGCGTTCATTGTTTGGCAACTGAAAAAAAAGGTCCATGTCGCGAAAATTTGCGATATATTCCGTCTTGACCGCCAGACCGGGGTAGAGCCGGATGAATTCCCGCTGGGTGCGCCGGCTGACAAAACACACCATATGGGCCCATTTGAATTGCCAATACTCGAACCATTCGAATATTCTGTGCGCCAGTTTTACAGGTAGGTAGCGCCAGCCTCGCGGTGCCTGCCGCGAAAACTGGAAATGGGTGACATGGACATTGTATACGATGGCGGCGCTGAATTTTTTTAATGATGACAGCAATGCCGGTTGGCGTAGGTCGATGATATCGTAGTGCTCCCGTTTCAGGGTTTTTTTGATAATGGATGTGCATAACCAGGCGAAATGGGGTTCTTTGGTGATAAACGTGCCGCCTTTGAGATGGACGGTGCGAACCTCCACTTTGTCCCCAAAGAAGTCCGGAGATGCCGAGGTGATCAGCAGGATTTTTTCCACCTCCGGTTGTCGCTCCAGTATCTGGATGAATTTGATCACGTGGCGGCCGATGCCCCATTTCAAATCACGGACGCATAAGATAATCTTCATCGTGGATTCCTATAGATGGCGCTATAACCCTCGGCGATATTTTCCCAGGAGTAGGGGGACAGGTCCTGTAGGACCGGTTTTTTGACGCGGGTGTTCAATGCTTTTAGCAGTTGGTTGGCTGTGGAGTACAGATAGACTCCGTTCACTTGTTCGGCGATTTTTTTGTGAGCTGGCATGCATGTGGCCAGAACAGGTACGCCGCAAGCCAAATATTCCAAAATTTTCAATGCGAAACTATGGCGATAGACCGGCAAATCCGGGATATGGGCGAGTCCGTAATCCGCTGCGCAAATGTAACGGGGAACGTCCCGGTGGGGAACGCTGCCGGTAAAAACCACCTTCCGACAAATTCCCATGCGGGTGGTTAATTGTTTCAGATCCTCCAGCGCGTCGCCGTCGCCCACGAACATCAACGTTAAATGTGGTTTTTGGGCCGACACCTCTTTGAATAGATAAAGGAACTGGTCTAACCGGCGAATTCTGGCGATCCCCCCCACCGACACGATGAGGACGTCGGCGTCATTGATGCCGTAATGCTTCCGAATATCCGAATCACGGGGACTGAAGAGATCTAGATCGACGCCGGTGGGTAAAATGGTGATGTGGCGGGATTTGCTGATTCCGGCCTTCTTTTTGTAATATTCGGCTAATCCGGAGGTGATGAACACAAAATGGTCAACCGATTTTCCAAGCATACGTTCTTCCAAATAGAGCACGTTTTTG
>JAHELQ010000374.1 GCA_024644125.1 Candidatus Aminicenantota bacterium
GGAATTGATCAAGAGGTCTCATTCGCCAAATCCCGGCGGCTTCGATTCGCCGTACGCCAAAGGGTGGTTTTTATACAAGAGGTTTAACGCCATTGGCCACGGCGGCAACAATCCGAATTTTTCGTCCTTCATTTTGTTCAAACCCGAAGAAAAAATAGGCGTCGCCGTATTGGCGAATCTCAGTTCCAACATGATTACGCCGCTCGCCATGAACGTGATGCGGATCCTGGAAGGAGAGGAAGCCCGGGTAGCCAACCGCGATCAGAATATGTATTTCGACCGGCTGTCGATCATGATCATTTACGGCGTTTTGGCGGTGGCGGTGGTGTTTTTATTGTTGTTTGTCTTTTTTATCGTCGGCTTCCGTAAAAAGCGGCGCTCTTTCAATCTGAGGGGTTTTAAGGGGATGATCCTGTTTGTGGTGTTCACCCTCGTTTTTTTGGCGTTAGAGTATGCTCTATGGAATCTACCGGCATTGATCTATGCGCCGTTGCCCTGGTCCTTCATACAGGTCTGGATGCCGGTGTCGTTCATTTACGCAGTGCTCGCCCTCGGCGGGTTAATGGCGGTCATTTATATCTATATGTTGTTGAAATTCTTTTTCCCGCGCGCCCGCAACGTTTGAGGCAACGCTCTATCATTTACCCCGGAGCTCGACTCCGGGGCAATGATGATAAAAATCATTACCTTCGGGGGAGTGTTTTTTAGGTAACCGCTATAGTTATGGTTTGTGATTTGCCGGCCCGTACCGCAGATCGCAGCTTTATGGTGGACGCAAACACCATAGCGCGTCGGAATCAGGCGTGCTGGTAATCATTTTTACCATTTACCCATGGATCGGACTATGTTAAAAAATAGATTGAACAGGAAGTTTTCCTGCTTGCCCATGTAAAAATTTTTGCCTTAATTGGGATGGCTCCTGTTTTTTTTTTGTTCAGCGACAATATCAATGATATAGGAAGTCCTGCTCCGGTCTATCATAATCTTGATCTCGGTGGTTTGTTGAAAATCGCGGGCGATCTCATGTCGATAGTATATTGGAATAAGTTGCGAGGCATTATTCAATGAACGTGCAAAAAGTTGACAGGAAGAACATCAAAGATATCCTTGCCCTCACTCCATTGCAAGAAGGTTTGTTGTATCTGTATCTCAAAAATCCAGCCGATGGGTATGTGGAGCAATTGGAATTACGGGTCGAGGGAGCGATCGATGGGGATTTGTTCTGGGAAGCCTGGGACGCGGTGGTCCGGGCCAATGACACATTGCGAACCATGTTTCGTTGGCAGGGGATGGATCATCCGATTCAGATGGCGCTCAAACGGCATCGATTGACGCGGGTGTTCGACGATTTTTCCTCGCTATCCGAAGATGACGCGTTGCGGCGGGTGGAAGAGGTCAAAAAATCGTTCCGCGATCCTCACCTGTTGATGGCCGAAGTGCCGTTCGCGGTCGCTTTGGTAAAAACCGGCGAAGATGCCTTCATTATTGTGATCACCCATCATCATATCCTCTACGACGGCTGGAGCGCCTCCATTCTTGTGAGGGAATTCCTGGACGCGTACCGGAGTCTGGCGGCGGGCGGGACAATTGTCTTGCCTGAGAAGCCTCAATTTAAGGATTTTGTCAAATGGATTCTGTCGCAGGATCGCGACGGTCAAAAAAAGTATTGGGGCCGGTATCTGGAAGGGTTGAATCATGAGCCACCGTGCTTCGGTAGGGCGGAGTCGGCTGGAGCGGCTCTGAAATTGACGACGACGCTGGATTCCAATCTTGTGGAAGACCTGGATGAGTATGTGCGCTCCCATCCGGCGACAGTGGCCGCGGTGTTTTACACCGCCTGGGGATTGGTGTTGCAACAGGTCCATCGCTCCCGGGTGGTTGTATTCGGTACCACTGTGTCGGGCAGACCTCGGGAATTGGCGGGGATCGAAGAGTTGGTAGGTTTGTGCATCAACACAATCCCGTTGCGGTTCGCGGCGGGCCGGGATACAATTGTGGAAGAAGCGCTGGTAGGGATAGTGGAAAACCTTCGGGAGAGGATGCCGTTCGAGAGCGCTCCGCTGGCGGATATCGCCACTTTCGGGGAGAGACATGATTCAGGCGAATTATTCGATACGATTGTTGTGGTGGAGAATTACCCGTTGGATCTCGCGGCGTTGAGCGCCGGAGACGATGAGCCGTTCGTTGTCCGGTCGTTCGAGGCGTTTGAGGATACACATTACGCGGTAACGGTGTGTGTCCGGTTGTTGGCCAATGGTATCGATGTTGATGTGCTTTATCCTCGCGGTAGGTTTTTGAACGAGGAAATCGCCGGTATGGCATGCGGGCTGATTGAAGTGTTGCGGCAAATGATCGAAGATCCCTCGCGGGCGTGCGGGTGTGTGAATATGGCGGCCTGCAGTGAACGGGAGGCGTTGCTTCGGGAATTGAACCGGGAAGGGGAGGTCGCTCTCCGGGAAGAGGATTTTTTCCTTCGGTTTGATACGACCGCGCGACGGTTCCCATACCGAATCGCCCTCATCGAGGCGGGCTTCGCAGCCGCGGATGAGTGTGTCTCTTATGGTCAGTTGAGGCGACGCTCGCTTCGTGCGGCCGCGGCGTTGAAAAAGCGCGGGATTGGTCCCGGCCGTGTGGTCGCGGTTGTGATGGAGCCGGGGGTGGAGCTGGTGGTAGCGGTTTTTGCCGTGCTTGGCGCCGGCGGGGCGTACATTCCATTGGATCCGTCGCTTCCTGAAGCGCGGATCGCTTACATCATAGACGATTGTGCGGTTCATCTGACTCTCGACCGGGAGACGGTGAAAACATTGGCCGGCGAGGCAGCAATGTTAGAAGATATGGTAGAGACGGCTCTCCCTTCGGACCCCGCCTATGTCATCTACACCTCCGGTTCGACCGGAACGCCGAAGGGAGTGATGGTGGAGCGCCGGGCTGCGGCCAACACATTGCGGGCATTGGCGGACCGGTATCCTGTGGATGCGGACGATGTGGTTTGCTTCAAGACCTCGTTTATGTTCGATGTTTCGGTATCGGAGTTGTTTGGATGGTATTCCTGTGGCGGCAAGATGATGATCGCCGGTCCCGCCGTCGCCAGAGATCCGGCGGCCTTATTGGAGGTCATTCAACGTGGACGCGTCACACATATGAATTTTGTCCCCTCCATGTTCAATCTATTTTTGGACACGCTTGACGAGGGGAATCGGGATTGCTTGCGAGCGCTCAAATATATATTCCTGGCGGGGGAGGCGGTATTGCCGGAGACCGTGGCGAAGTTCCAGCGTCTGGAGACCGGTATCCAGTTGGAAAATATTTATGGACCGACGGAGGCCGCCATTTACGCCAGTTGGCAGAGGCTCGATCAACTGCGGCTGGAAGCAGGGCCGGTTCCCATCGGCGGACCTTTGCCCGGAGTGTCGCTTTGGGTACTGGATCATTGGGGCCGGATGCAACCGATGGGAACGGCCGGGGAATTGTATATCGGCGGCGCCGGCCTGGCGCGGGGTTATGTCAATCGTCCGCTTCTGACGGCGGATGCATTTGTGCGCCACGGGGAAACCGGGGACAGGCTGCTGTATAAAACCGGGGATCTGGCCCGGGTCCGTCCGGATGGGGTGATTGAATTTTTAGGGCGCATCGATAACCAGGTGAAGATTCGGGGCTTCCGCATCGAGTTGGGAGAGATACAAAATTGCCTGTCCCGCCATCCGGCGGTGGCCCAGGCGGCGATAAAGACCGTGGCAGTCCGGGATGGGGAATTGAAGCTTTGCGCATATGTGGCGGCGACCGAGGCAGCGTCGCTCGATATTGCGGATTTACGCGCATTTTTATCGGAAACTCTGCCGGAGTATATGGTCCCGGCGTTTTTTGTCATGATGGATCGCCTGCCCCAGACCGCCGGCGGGAAAATCGATCTAAAGGGGTTGCCTGAGCCGCTGCGACAATCAGCGATGCAGGCGATAGCCGGGGAACTGCCTGGCGATGAATTGGAGCACGTCGTGGCGGAGATTGCCGGAGAATTGCTGGGGCTCGATGATGTGGGAGCGCTGGACAACTTCTTCGACCTGGGCGGCAATTCGTATACCTTGATCCGGCTGGCCTCCCGGCTGAAAAAGAAGTTGGATGTGGATGTGCCGGTGGTGACATTGTTGCGTTACCCAACGGTCCGGCAATTGGCCCGCCATGTTAAGACTTTACTCTCACATGACGGGGAAGCGCATTCTCCGGCCCAGGATTCAATCGCTCCCTCTACGGAAACTGCGGCGGGGATGGCTCCGATCGCTGTCATCGGCATGGCGTGCAGGTTCCCCGGAGCGGAGGACATCAACGCATTCTGGGACAATTTATGCGGAGGTGTCGAGTCCATACGCCGTTTTTCCCGCGAGGAGTTGCTGGCGGAAGGGATCGATGACGAGTTGCTGAATCATCCCGGGTATGTGATGGCCGGGGGAACGCTGGACGAGGCGGATTGTTTCGACGCTGCCTACTTTGACTACACGCCTGCCCAGGCGCGGTTGATGGATCCCCAAGCGCGGGTGTTCCTGCAATGCTGCGTTCACGCGCTGGAAGACGCGGGTGTGAATCCGTTTGCTTACGAAGGGCGCATCGGTATCTTCGCCGGCGCCACTACCAACGCTGCCTGGCTGTTGCTCAAGGTCCCGGAGATACGGGACGCGGCGGATCAATATGAACTCCTCAATCTGAATAGCAATTCCTTTGTGACGCTGGCATCCTACAAATTGGATCTCAAAGGACCGGCCATGGCGATCCAGACCGCCTGCTCCACATCGTTGACCGCAGTGGACGCCGCGTGCCGCTCCCTCTGGACTGGAGCGTGCGATGTGGCGTTGGCTGGCGGTGTGTCTGTGACTCTGCCGCTCAAGAGTGGGTATATGTACCAGGAGGGAATGATTCAATCGCCGGACGGCCATTGCCGGGCCTTTGATGCGCAGGCTGGAGGGACGTTGGCAGGGAACGGCGTGGGGATTGTCGTCTTAAAACCATTGGCCGCGGCCATTGCGGATGAAGATGTCGTTGACGCGGTGGTAAAAGGCACGGCGGTCAACAACGACGGATTGGCCAAAGTTGGGTACACCGCCCCCAGCGTGGAGGGACAGGCGAGAGTTATTCGCGAGGCGCAACATCTGGCCGGAACAAAGCCTGAGAGCATCGGCTACGTCGAAGCCCATGGCACTGGTACGCCGTTGGGCGACCCGGTGGAGGTAGAGGGTTTGAGGTTGGCCTTCGGCGAGGGAAAGCGGGGGTATTGCAGGATTGGTTCGGTAAAGACCAACATCGGTCATCTGGACGCCGCGGCAGGCATCGCCGGCTTCATCAAGACCGTATTGATCGTGAAGCATAAAATTTTTCCTCCCAGTCTTCATTTTAAGACCCCAAATCCGAAAATCGATTTTGAGCGGTCGCCTTTCCGGGTGAATGACCGCCTGACGCACTGGGATGAGGCGGTCGGTCCCCGCAGGGCGGGAGTGAGTTCCTTCGGCATCGGCGGCACAAACGCGCACGTGGTGTTGGAAGAGGCGCCGCCGGTGGCGAAGAAGCGGTCGATGGGACGTCGATTCCATCTGAT
>JAHELQ010000022.1 GCA_024644125.1 Candidatus Aminicenantota bacterium
TTTTTTTTCGGCTACCCGTTTGCCCACCATCAAAAAATTCCCGAATACCCACCACGCCAATAATAAAAACAACGGTGGAAAATGGGAGGCCAGGATGTACCAACCCACCAAAAAACGAATGGGGTTGTTGGCGGATTCGATGGTGGAATCGAGAATCGGGATATCCTTAACCCGTACCGGTGGGATATTGTAGATCATGCCGGCCACCAACAGGGCGAGTAAGCTCCACATGAAATTGAGGTTGAAAAACAGGTGTCCGACGGCGAAAGACACTGCCACCAGGACGAACCAGATGATCATCAGGATCCGCCGGCTGATTTCGCCGTTTACCAGAGGCCGGTGTTTTTTAGCGGGGTGGAACGCGTCGAACGGCGCATCGGTGATTTCGTTGATGATATAATTGGCTGTGGAAATGAACCAGGTCAGCAAGAATCCCAGGGACAATTTCAAGAGGGTCATCGGTAGGTTGATGGAAGAGATGATGCTTCTATCCAGTACCAACACCGCCGCGAATCCAGGGATAATGGCCAGGCTCCGGGGCCACCGTTCCAGTCTCAATGCTTGTAAGTATAGTTTAATTCTTTTTTCTGGCATAGATTTCCCATGAATCGAAAAGTTGTAGTTTAAAGTTTATCTTTTTAAGGATTTTTTGTAAAGACTTTTTATTGTTTATAGATGGGAAAATTCTCGTGGCCAGGTAAAAGGCGGAGAAGTTCCATGTGTATCGGTTTTTTTTGATGATGTCGAATCCGTGTTTGCCGAGCAGGCGCTCAAGCGACCTGGTGTTAAAAAAATTGATGTGGGCGATGCGGTAATGCCACCAATGTTTCCCCGCCAACCGGGACGCGATGCTGCCGATATCCGGCGTCACGATCACTAACAAACCGCCGGGTTTGATCATGTTGGCGACGCGGCTCATGAATGCGTCGGGCTCCACCAGGTGTTCGATGATGTCGAGGCAGGTGACGGTCGAGAACGATAGATTTTCGTCCAGGTCTTCGATGGTGCCCTGGAGGATGTCGAGTCCGTACAGTCTTTTGGCCTCTTTGACCAGGAATTCGGACGGTTCCAGGCCGGTGACGTCGTACCCCGAATGGAGGGCCTCGTTCAGGAATATACCGCTAGCGGCGCCGATGTCCAGCAATGTGCTGTCCGGTGTTTGAATCTTCGCCATCCGCTTGAGGATTGTTTTGAAATTTTTCCCCCGCCCTTCGGCTTCATCGGAGTATTCATTGTCTTCCAATTGGGAATAAAATTCCAGCACAGCGTCTTCATGAAGGCAGGGATTGGAAAAAACGAACGAACAATCGTCGCATTGCTGGAATGTCCAGAGCGAACCGTACCGGTTGTCGGTAATTTTGAAGTCCTCGGTCCTCAGGGTGCCGGGATCTACGGTTCCTTCCATAAAGGCGGTAAAGTGTGTGGATTCGCAAACCGGACAGGATGTTCTATGTTTTAACTTCATTGGCAGAATATAGCATAATTTTTATTATTCTTAAAGGGGCGGTATGAGCCATCGCGCTCTTTAGGGGAAAAATAGCGGCTCTTTTGCAATTTTGTGTGTTGATTAGGTGTGTTTTTTTGGATAAAATACATTATGAAATTTATCATGATTTCTACAACTTTTAAAGGGGATGTACGACCATGAATTCCATTGATGATTATAATTTTTCTGGAAAAAAGGTGTTAATCCGGGTTGATTTTAATGTGCCTTTGAACGAGAAGTTTGAAATCACCGACGATACCCGCATTGTTACCGCTGTTCCAACCATTCGGAAAATATTGAGCGAAGGGGCGGCGTTGATTATTTTAACCCATCTGGGACGGCCCAAGGGGAAATTTAGCGAAGACATGTCGTTGAAACATATACTGGGGCACCTATCAAAAGTGCTTGGGCAAGATGTTCTATTTGCCCCGGATTGTATCGGGGAGGAAGTGAAAGATATGGTTGCCCGGCTGAAAGAGGGCGAGGTGTTGCTTCTAGAGAACCTTCGGTTCCACAAAGAAGAGATGGATGGGGACGAAGAGTTTGCCCGTGAATTAGCTGAATTGGGAGACGCGTACGTGAATGACGCTTTTGGGACCGCTCACCGGGCCCACGCCTCCACCTACACGATCGCCAGGTTTTTCCCCTATGACCGGATGTTTGGGTACCTGGTGGAAAGTGAAATTCGCAATATCGACCGGGTGCTGAAAATGGCGAAACCGCCGTTCACCGCGATATTGGGCGGCTCCAAAGTTTCCACTAAAATCCATATTATCGAGGCTTTGCTTCAAAAAGTGGATAACCTCATTATTGGAGGAGGCATCGTTTATACGTTTATCAAAGCTATGGGAGGAAAGATCGGGAATTCCATCGTCGAGGACAGCTTCATCGATGTGGCTCTAAAAGTGATCGAAACAGCCAAAAAGAACGATGTGACGCTCTACTTGCCCACAGATTGCGTTGTGGCCGACAGTTTCGACAATGAAGCCCATATCGAGCATTGTGAGATCGATAAAATCAAGGATGGTTGGATGGGACTCGATATTGGTATCAAGTCTGCTGAAATGTTCGCCCGGGTGATTGAGGACTCCAACACTATTTTATGGAACGGTCCGATAGGAGCGTTCGAGATGTCCCATTTTTCCATGGGAACCATGCGGGTGGCGTTGTCTGTGGCGAGGGCTACCGATAAAGGCGCATTTTCGTTGATTGGAGGCGGAGATTCAATAGCGGCGGTCAACAAATACAACCTGGCCCACAAAATGAGTTATGTCTCCACGGCCGGCGGAGCGTTGCTGGAGTACATCGAGGGAAAAAAACTGCCCTCCATTCGCGCCATCAAAGATATATACTCGGTGGACGATTATAACTTCTATGGCAAGCGCGCGCTCATGCGCGTGGATTTTAATGTTCCGCTGGACAAGGACTTTCGTATCACCGACGACACCAGAATCGTCACCGCCATTCCTACCATTCGCAAGGTGTTGGCCGACGGCGGCTCGGTTGTGATACTCACCCATTTGGGCAGGCCCAAAGGGGAATACAGGGAAGATATGTCTCTAAAGCACATTGTCCCCCATCTAGCCAACCGTTTGGACCGGGAAATTATTTTTGTGGATGATTGTATCGGCGACGAGGCGGTCAGAGTCACGAAAGATCTCAAACCGGGACAGGTGGTGCTACTGGAAAACCTACGCTTCCATAAAGAAGAGATGGCTGATGATCCTGTGTTTGCGGAAAAACTGGCCAGTTACGGCGATGTCTATATCAACAACGCCTTTGGCACGGCACACAGGGCGCACGCGTCCACATATTCCATCGCCCGGTTCTTCCCCAAGGACAAAATGCTGGGGTATCTGGTGGAGAGTGAGATGAATCACATCGACAAGGTGCTCAATAAGGCTCAACCGCCGTTCACCGCCATTCTTGGGGGATCTAAGGTTTCGACCAAGATCCACATCATCGAAGCATTGTTGCGGAAGGTGGACAACCTGATTATCGGCGGCGGTGTGGTGTTCACTTTTGTCAAGGCGATGGGCGGCAATGTGGGTTCGTCGCTGGTGGAAGACGACTATCTCGATGTGGCGTTGCGGGTAGTGGAAATGGCCAAAAAAAACAATGTGAATTTGTATTTGCCGTTTGATTGTGTCATCGCCGATAAACTGGACAACGAAGCGAAAATCGAACATTGTGAGATAGATAAGATAAAGCCCGGTTGGATGGGGCTCGATATCGGCATCAAATCCGCCGAGCAAATGAGTAAAGTCATCGAGCGCTCCGGTTCCATTTTGTGGAATGGTCCAATGGGATTGTTCGAGATGCCCCATTTTTCGATGGGCACCCTCAAAATCGCTATGGCGGTATCCCGCGCCACGGACCGGGGCGCTTATTCTCTCATAGGCGGCGGCGACACTATCGCCGCGGTGAATAAATTCACCCTGGCCCACAAGATGAGTTACGTGTCCACTGCCGGCGGAGCCTTGTTGGAGTATATCGAAGGAAAAGAACTGCCGAGCATCAAAGCGGTCCGCCGCAAAGAGTTCTAATGGCGCAAGCGTAGTAGGGGACAGGCAATTATGGGATTCATTATCGAAACCTCCGCGTTGACAAAGTATTATGCTAAAAAGGTCGTTGGGATCGAGAATTTGTCGTTAACTGTCGAAGCCGGCGAGATATACGGATTTTTAGGGAGCAATGGAGCGGGAAAGACCACGACTATCCGTTTGTTGTTGAATCTTTTGTTTCCCTGTTCCGGCGGCGCCAGTATTTTTGGGTTGGACGCGGTGAAGCACCACCTCCAGATCGTCCGGCGAATCGGCTATTTGCCCAGCGCGGTTCTTCCATTCAAACAATTAACCGGCTCGGGATTTTTAGATTATATGGGATCGTTTTTCCCGTCGGCGGACGCGGAGGAGCGAAAACGCCTTCTGGATCGCTTCGAGTTCGGAGCGGAAGATTTGAAGCGCAAAATCAAGGATTATTCCTCAGGGATGGCGCGGAAGATCGCAATCATCCAGGCCTTCCAACACCGTCCTGAATTGGTGGTGTTGGATGAGCCCACAGAAGGATTGGATCCGGTTATGCAACACCGGTTTTACCAGTTGTTGAGGGAATACCGGCAGCAGGGAGGAACGGTGTTTATTTCGTCCCACCATTTGCGGGAAGTGGAACGGGTCTGCGACCGGGCGGCCATTATCCGCAAGGGGCGGCTGGTTACGGTTGAAACGGTTCAACATCTGTTTGAGCGGATGGCGCCGTTGATTCACGTCGTTTTTACCGGGCCTGTCCCCAGGGAACAATTGGAGGACGAGGCCTGGGAGATCACCGATTGGAATGGGCAGTCGCTTTCAGCCTGTCTCCACGGCGATATCAACCGGGTGATCCGGTTGTTGGGGCGCTATCAGTTAAAAAGTCTTTCGGCGCCCGCCTTGAGTCTGGAGGATGTGTTTCTTAGCTATTACCGGGAGGATGAGCATGGGCGGTAATATCCATTTAGGTCATTCGTTGAAGGCGTTGTGGAAAAAAATACTCCTCATGGGGGCGGTTTTGTTCATATTCGAATTTTTGTTCGCTCTTACCGCGAATTCCGCTCGCATTAAGACTGATATGATCAGGGATCTGGACAACATGCCGCCGATGGTGGAAAAAATGTTCGGCCAGGGATTTGCCGATGTTATCCTGAAATACGGGATTTTGACTTTCGGGTATATACATCCATTTATATTTGTGCCGTTTATTCTGTTGATTTTTATCGCCATTTCCCAGATGGTAACCTCTGATATCGGTAGCGGCACGGTTGGTTTTCTGTTGAGTCGTCCGGTGGCGCGGCGGCGGATATTCGCGAATATCGGAATCGTTGTCTGGAGCGGTCTGGCGTTGCTTGCGGTTTCACTTTTCCTGGCCTCCTTTTTGGGGATTCTATTCTTCCTGGAAAAGGCTCTCGCCGCCGGTCCATTTGTAAATCTGTCCTTGAATCTTTTCCTGGCGATGTTGTTCGTATCCGGCTATGTAGCGGTTTTTGCGGCGATATCCGACTCCGGGAAAAAATTGTTTACTTATTCCGGAGTGGCGATCTTGTTCTTCTATCTGGCGGCATTGGCGGCACCGTTGTGGCGTCCGTTGGAGCTCCTGAACCCAATCAATCCATTCTCGTATTACCAACCCATTCCACTGCTGATGGGGCAACGGATGGGGAGTGGGACCGCGGTATTTTTGACTGTCGCCAGTGGGGCGCTTTATTTTGTGGCCGCTCAATTATTCAGTCGTCGCGATATCTCCAGCGGTTGACCGTTGATTCACCAGTGACGCCACCGGTTCGAGGCCTAATGGAGTTCCCGCTTCGATAGCTTTGAGAACCGCGCCTCCTCCGGTGAAAATATAGTATTTGGGGCTATCCAGCGCCGCGATATAAAGTCCCGGGAGCAGCCTTTTCAATTCTTGCATAGTGTCTCCGCCGCCGTATAATTTGACCGCTTCGAGGTTTTGGTCGGTGAGACTGTCCAGTGCGATGGTGCCATCGTTGAAATGGGGGGTGTACCCCATGACGGCGTTGACAAATATGGTGCGGGCATCCATAAATATCGATTTGACCGAGGGATCGTGAAATGATTCGCTTGCGACGTCCAAAACGTAATTTAATTGGCTTCCTGGGGCTAACTCCCGGATATTGTGAGTTCTGTATCGGCCTGCTATTTTTCCTTCCATGGTATCCGATTCGACGATATAGGGCAATTCGATGATTTTATCGGAGAACTTGTTTGCGAAGGAAACGAATCTTTTGGCCGATTCCAGGTCTTCTGGAGAGATCCCCTTTATGGATATTCCGTATTTCGCACACAGATAGGCGTTGTATATGACTCCTCCCAACACCAGGGCGTCCGCTTTTTCCACCAGGGCAAACAGGGAAGCGATTTTCGTGTCGAATTTCGACCCCGCTACCACTGCGACGAATGGGGGTTGTGGATTATAAATCCGTTGCAGGTTCTCTATCTCTTTTTGCAGGAGAAAACCTGCGTAAGATGGGAGATAATCGGTGATTCCCACTGTGGAGGTGTGCGCTTGCCAGGAACCGAACGCGTCGTTGACAAAAATGTCCGCCAATCCCGCCAATTGGTTGGCAAACCGCAGGGAGGCTTCCCCGCCGGACTCTTCCCCGGCGAACCATCGGGTGTTGGGCAGGTAGATGCCGTCGATTTTTCCTTCGTTCAATTGGCGGATCAAATGATTAATCGATGTTTCGATGCCGGTATAGCCGTCCTGGGGATGACGGTGAAATTCCGGCACCTCGAGGTGGATGTGGAGTTTGTTTTGCAAGTAATCGACGATCGGTTGTACCGAGGTGTCATCGGATATTTCGATATGACCTGTTTTTTTATTTTTTGGCCTTCCCACATGGGTCATCAGGATCAGGCGGCCTCCGCGGGCGTTGATATAATAGAGGGTGCCGAGAGTGGCGTCGATCCGGTAAGGATCGTGGATCAAACCTTTTTTGACAACATTGTGGTCAACCCTCACCAGAACGGTTTTTCCCCGGAGATCGGCCTCCTGCAACAACGGATACGCGACGTTTTTTTTTGTCATTATACTTACTCCTAAAATTGATTGATTGCTCTCCCAGAAATTTATAGCAGAATGTTTCATGAAAATCAATCGACGGGCGGTCGAAAAAATTACTGAAACGGTTGCAAAGATGGTAGGACTATGTTACTTTTAATTTTATTCATTTGGAGGTATTAAAATGAGTTATAAAGTTGCTGTAAATGGGTTTGGGAGGATAGGTAGGAATTTTCTGAGAACCAGTTTCGACCAGGATACGTTCGAAATTGTGGCAATCAATGATATCACATCTGCCGACACTCTCGCTCATTTGTTGAAGTATGATAGCATTTTTGGTAAATATGAAAAAAATATCGCTGTTTCCCAGACCGGTAACAGCATCGTTGTCGATGGAAAAGAAATCAAGGTGTTCGCGGAACGGGATCCTGAAAATCTTCCCTGGAAAGAATTGGGGGTCGATCTAGTGGTCGAAGCCACCGGTATTTTTCGTAAACGGGACGAAGCGGGCAAACATCTGAAAGCAGGCGCCCGGAAGGTGATAATCTCTGCTCCCGCCACCGAACCGGACATAACGATAGTCATGGGTGTCAACGACAACCAATACGATCACGAGAATCACCATATCATTTCCAACGCCTCCTGCACCACCAATTGTGTGGCGCCTGTGGCCAGGGTCTTGAACGACAATTTCAAGATTGTCAAAGGAAATATGACGACGATTCATTCTTATACCAATGATCAGAGGATTCTCGATTTACCGCACAAAGATCTGAGGCGCGCGCGGGCAGCGGCTGTCAGCATGATTCCCACCTCCACCGGCGCCGCAAAAGCCATCGGCCTCGTAATACCGGAATTGATCGGAAAGATCAGCGGAAGCGCCATTCGTGTCCCCACGCCGGATGTATCGCTGGTGGACCTGGTCGTCACTCTTGAAAAACCGACCAATGCCGACCAGATGAGAGAGCTCTTCAGAGCGGCCGCCGAAAATGAGTTGAAAGGTATTCTCGCCTATAGCGACGAGCCTCTGGTTTCCTGCGACTTTATCGGCAACAGCGCTTCATCCATTGTTGACGGGGAGTACGTCACCAATATCGGAGGCGATATGGTGAAGGTGCTTGCCTGGTATGATAATGAATGGGGGTATTCCTGCAGGATCCGGGATCTGGCAATCAAGATCGCCGGATATTGAGCATGGCCGATTTTCCCTGGGCAACGCCCAAAAAACCTCTTGATCCGAGAGCGGCGCTGATACTTGGCGGGAAAACTCCCGCCAAGACGATTCCATTCCTGGAAAAGAGCGTTCAGCGGGGTCTATTTGATATAATAATCCTTGGGGGCACATTGGGATTCACGTTTCTCAAAGCCCTGGGTTTCGAGACCGGGCGGTCCATGGTGGCGAGCCTGTATCTCTCGCGGTGTAAGGAAATTCTCAACATAGCGTATGCCACAGGTGTCCAGGTCGTTTTACCGGTTGATCATATCGCATCTATGAAAATCGAACCGAATGTCACGATAAAAATGGTGCGCAGGGATGAACAAATTCCAGACGACATGATGGGGCTGGATATCGGGATGGACACGATCCGGCTTTTTTCCCGCTATTTGAAACGGGCGCGCTTTATTTGCTGGCATGGTCCGCTGGGAGCCAGTGAAATCGCGAATTTTTCAGGTGGTACGTTGGAAATTGCCCGGAGTTTGGCCCGTTCGTCGGCATCCGTGGCGGTATGTGGGGAGTCATTGCTCTCCAGTTTGCGCAAGAGTGGTTACATCGACCGGATGGATCATGTGGCGGAAAATCTCGAAGATATGAGAGACTTTATTGAAAAGAGGATGATTGGTTATGAATAAAGGTTTAATTATAGCCGGAAATTGGAAAATGCACAAAACAGCCGGCGAGAGTGCCGCTTTTTTTCAGGAGTTGGATCAACTACTGGAGAGCGAAAATTATAGAGACGATTTGACAATTTTGATATTCCCGCCATTTACGTCATTGGCGGCGGTGCGAGGGATCACGTCCCGTATTGAAATTGGCGCTCAAAATATGGGAGCCCATGAACAGGGTGCGTTTACCGGGGAGATTTCGCCTTTAATGTTGAAAGATCTGGTGAAATATGTGATGATCGGCCATTCTGAACGGCGGCAATTATTCGGTGAGGACGATTCTCTAATCAATCAAAAAATCAGGCTCACCTTGTCCCATGGATTTACCCCAATGTTATGTGTGGGGGAAACCCTTGATGAGAGAGAGCGGGGTAGAACTCTGGATCGCATCGCATCGCAATTGGATCTGGGGCTCGCAGGGGTGACCCCTGAAAAGGTACAGGATGTCGTAATCGCTTATGAACCGGTATGGGCGATCGGAACCGGAAAAACAGCCTCTCCGGAGGAGGCGCAGGAGGTTCATGCGGCCATCCGGGACATACTGAAGAAAAAGTCGCACGATGCAAATAAAAATTTTATCCTGTATGGAGGCTCTGTGAATCCCGATAATAGCGGCTATTTGATGAATCAGCCGGATATTGACGGCGCACTTATTGGCGGCGCCTCCTTGAAAATTGAATCGTTTTTTGATATAATTCTGAACTCAAGCAATCCCGTTCGTCAATAGGAGGAAAACTTGGAAGCTTTTGTTTTGTTCGTACATATTGTTGTATGCTTGATGCTGATTATAGTAGTGCTTCTGCAAAGTGGAAAAAGTGCTGACCTGGCAGGTGCCTTTGGTGGATATGGAAGCCAGTCTTCATTCGGTCCCCGCGGTACTGCCAGTATTTTATCTAAAATGACGACAGTTTTGGCGATTCTGTTTATGGTATTGACCTTGTTATTGATGATCGTTGCCTCCAAGAAAAGTAATACCCAGTCGGTTATGGGATCTGAACCTGCGAAGCAGGAACAGAGAGTCGATGAGAATTCGCAGCCGGCCGCAGTGACTGAACAGGATGCAACCGCTCCGGCAGAAGATAAACAGACTGCCTCTGAGGAAACAAAAACCGAAGAGAGCAAAACCAGCAACGAAGAGTCAAAGGAACAGTAATATATATGAGCCGAGGTGGTGGAATTGGTAGACACGCAAGCTTGAGGTGCTTGTGGGCGTATGCCTGTAGGGGTTCGAGTCCCCTCCTCGGCATTTTTTTTAAATAAAAACCTGCTTGGAGAGGTGCGAGAGCGGCTGAATCGGGCTGCCTGCTAAGCAGTTGTCCTGGTAACGGGACCGTGGGTTCGAATCCCACCCTCTCCGCCATGTTTCATTCGGCATACCATCATTTATAAACCAACAATTTTTCCATTGGTACAATTTTACAATGATTTATTCTTTGCCTAAATAGTGGGAAAGATGTCGGTTTATTTGCAACGCCTCTTGAATGGCGCGCTCTCCAGAAATAGTGAATGTGCGTTTCTCACCACTGTCAGATGTGATCCCTGACAATTGCAATTGTAATGTTCCTTTCAACGCCATTGCCCGGGCAAATCTGGGATTAATTGACAGGGCTTTGTCCGCCATGACAATACCGAGTTTAAGCAACTTTACGATTGTGTCGTGTTCGTTCCGTCGGTTCTTCAACAGCCATTGGGATTGGTGTCTCGCTAATTCGCTATAATGGCAATAATTTTCCTGAGAGAGGGAATTTAGGGATATCGCTTTCTGTAACAAGGCGGATGCTTCCTGAAAGTGGCGCGTGGGATCCGCGAGATTGTGGATTTTCCAGCGGGCCTGCAATATGGAATCGATCGCCTCTTGCCTGTAGTTGCTGTCAAGGGAATCATCAATGGATTTCAATTTTTTGTGTAAAGACTGGAATTTTTGGCGGTGGGCATTGGGAGATAGTCCTTTTTCGATATTGTATGTATTTTCCATGAGTATGCTCTCTCTCCACAAAATGTACACATCGGCGTCATTTGGATTGATTTTTTGCGCTTTGGTCAAATATTGGATCGAATCCAGAGCCAGTTGTGCTGGATTTTGCCCTTGCGTGCGCAGGTGATTCCCCATAGCCAGGAGTACAGCCGCAGCGTTGGCGTAGGGGTTGATTGATTTGGGATTCAAGTGGATGGATTTTTTAAAATTAGCCATGGCTTGAGCGAAATGTGTGTCCGGCGACTGGCCATTGGCAATTTGGAAATTTACCTGGCTAAACATCACGTTCCCGAGACTGTTGTAGGCCCAGGCGCTTTTACTGTTATTTCCAATGACTTTATTGTAGACGGTTTCCGCTTCATCGAGAGTTTTTCGTGGATCAAGGCCGTGGGAGATTTTGTAGTCCGCCAGGTCCACCAGGGATATTCCGAGATTGCGGTATGCGTAGGTAATGGGATTGAGAGCGATCGCTTTCCTGTAACATTCGATCGCCTGGCTCAAAGATTGGAGTGGACTTTTGCCGTGAGAGCTCTGGAAATTCGCTTGCAATTGATGGATTCCTCCGAGATTACTGTATTCGTCATATGGCGCTGGATTCAATTCGATCGCTTTCAAAAAATTTGTTTTTGCGTTTTCCAGGGATCGTGATGGGTCCATGCCGTTACTGAGTTCATACTGGGCGCGATAGGCATATCCCACTCCAAGGCTGGAATAGCCGGGAGCCTCCTTGGGTTCCGCCGAAATGGCTTTTTTATAGTTGTTGTAGGCTTCTTCAAACATATCGAGTGGGTTTTGCCCCTGCAACATTCGGGAATATCCTATATAAAGGAAAGAATTCCCAATGCACAGGTATGGAGCAGCAACTCCGGGGAGTAACCGGGTTGCCTGGCGGGCGTTTTGGATGGCTTTTTCGAAATTTTCTCCGGGATCTTCTCCACGATTGACATGGTAGAGTCCCAACGACTCATATAAGGAGGCCTTGATTTGAAAGTTATCTCCCGATTCCGGATCGGCGATCGCAGCTTTGGAAAGCATTTGCAGCGATTTTTCCGCTGTGGCGGAAAAGTCTTCGCCTTTTTCGTACAGGTAAATACCGATAATTTCATCCCAAAGGCGACTCAGGTTCCGGTAGGATTGCGGATCGCTTTCGCCCACGGCCATACCCTCACGGAAGGCTTTTTCGGCTTTCTCGTAATAGGCGAAGGCGTCTTCCAATTTTCCTTTTCTTTTAAATTGGTTGCCCAGCAATTGATAGACGTCGCCTTCAAAAAATTTCGCCTCGTACAGCCAGGGAATTTTTTTGAAGGCATTCTGCGCTTTCACGATTGCAAGCTCGAACTTGTTTTCGTTGAATGCGATGAGAGCTTCGAGGTATTCCGGCGATTTGTCGCGGATTCCGCGGCTTTTCCTCAGAAATTCAAGCGCAGGCTTCAGATATTGCCGGTCCAACTCTTTTAACCGGATCTTCCTGAGTTCTTCCTGCTCCATTTTTTGGATTTGATTCCGTTTGACACGGTAGATTTTGTTCAATGTGATTCCCAATGAATATGCGGTGTCCTGGTTCCGGTAACCCGACTCCCAGGCGTGATAAAAATGAATCCTGGCTTTTTTTAGGTCTTGCGTCGCCAGGTAACCCCATCCCAGGGCATAATTTCCCGGTCCCTCACCTAATTTACCCAGATGTTTCATTTGAATCCTGATATCCCGCATTCTATTTTTGACCTGTAAATATTCCGGGGTGATATTGTGTAGGGGAATGGTGTGGGAGATGCGAATGATGTTTTCGATGTTGGTGACTTCCTGGCCGAAATTTCTGGCTATTTCGGCGATTTTTCCCGATTTCCAGCGGGCATTCAGCCACATTCCGGTCAAAATCGACAGGATGATCAATGCCGTTGTACCGACTACAACCGCTGCCCTATTTTTTTTCACCTTCTTGCCGACTCTGTAAAAAAGCGTGGGAGGTTGTGCAAGAACCGGGTCGCCGTTGATAAACCGTTGGAGATCCTCAGCTAGTGAGCGGGCCGAATCGTATCTGCGCAAAGGATCTTTTTCCAGGCATTTCATGACGATGGTTTCCAGGTCCGGCGAGATGGCCGGGTTGATTTTACTCAATGGTTGCGGATCAGGGTCGATCACCTTCAGCAATATTTGGACCGGAGTGTCTCCGGGAAATGCTTGTTGGCCGGTGAGAAGTTCGTACATCGTTGAACCCAGACTGAAAACATCAGAGCGGCGATCGATTTTTTCTTTCTCGCCATGAGCCTGCTCTGGGGACATGTAATTGGCGGTTCCCACCACCATGCCGCTCATGGTCATGGAAGGAGATTCAACTTCCCGTGCCAGGCCAAAATCCATGATGTAGGGGATCCATTTCCCCTCGGGACTTTTTTCCAGCATGATGTTGGGCGGCTTGATATCTCTGTGGATGATGCCGTTACGGTGGGCTTCATGAACGGCGTCCGCTACCGATTTCATCACCTGGACCTTTTGCTCCAGATTCATGGCTGGGGCATTTTCCGAAAGGGTTCCTCCGCCGATGTATTGCATGGAAATGTAGGGAGTATTGTTGTATTCCACCACTTCGTAAATACGGCAAATATGTTCGTGGATCAACTGTCCCTGCGATTGCGCCTCCTGGATAAACCGTTTGACTACTTCGTGAGAATCTCCCTTTACGAATTTCAACGCGACATAACGTTTGAGTTTCGGATCGAATGCTTTGTAAACTTTGCCCATACCGCCTTCGGCAATTTTTTGCAACACCTGGTACCTGTCCCATTGGGAAAAATTATCCATTGTCAAATCTCCAAAGTAAAATCAGCACTATTTTATCAGAAACGGGAAAAATATAAAACTCAGTTTACAAAAATGGGAATTTACGCAATAATTAAATGTTCTGTACGCAGGGCAAAGGATGGAGAAATTGAAACTGAAGGAGGAAAACATGGATAGAGAAAAAGCATTGGCGCTTTTACAAGAACACTTGAAAAACAGTAATCTGGTAAAACATTGCCTTGCGGTGGAAGCCTGCATGCGGGAATTCGCCGCTCATTTTGGAGAAGATCCAGAACGATGGGGGCTCGCAGGTCTGTTGCACGATCTGGATTACGAGTACACTGTTGACGATCCTGACAACCATTCCTTGAAGACCGCTGAAATGTTGGCGGAGTTCGGCCTACCTGGGGAAATCGTTCACGCCATAAAGGCGCACAATCATAAGGTGGATATCCAGAACAACATGGATGCGGCGCTGCTCACCTCCGATCCCACCACAGGATTTATCACCGCATGCGCATTGATGCATCCGGATAAAAAATTGAAATCCGTGGATTTAAAATTTATGAAGAAGAGATTTAAGGAAAAGTCATTTGCAAAAGGAGCCAGTAGAGAACAAATGCGGGAATGCGCCGCGATGGGATTCGAATTGGATGCTTTCCTGCTGGCATGTCTCAACGCGATGGAACATATCGATACTGAACTGGGTTTGTAATCGCCTGAAATCTTCACCATTTGCCCGGGTTTTGGGATTCCTGTTTTCTTTTTTGGGAAGAATTGCTATAATGGTTGTATCTGAGGAAAAAATATGAACCCTAAACTGGGAAAGAAAGAAGAGAACGGGGAACGGACGCAAAAAACAAACCGGTTATACGCCTGGGGTCATCTTTTGCGGTCAGTTGGCAAATTACTCTGGGTGATAGTGGCGATCATCGTACTGGTGGCGCTGGGAAAGATGTTTCTCTTTAAATCCACAGCTCCGTTTAATTGGAAGCGGGCGGTTACCCAAAAAGTGATCCAGGAAGTGGACTGGAACAAGGTGAATCAAGAGGTTGAGCGCAGTCTGAAAAAGGCCCGGATGGAACTGGAGTTATCTGTGGCAAAGCAGTTGGATAACTGGATTGATGCCAATATGCAACGGGTGGACAATGATTTTCTTGATTGGTATTTTGGATATTGGACTCAGCAGCAAATTGGTTTGAAGAGCCTCCTTTATGAGGTGTGGCATTGGGTGGACGGAGATTCTCCCACTGCGGCGGAAAAGATAACACTGGATGTGCAGCAGGAATTTGCCAACCGGGTGCTAAGGCCCCAAATTGCCCAATTGGAAATCGAACGTATAATCCGAAATTCCATGTCTGCCTACACGACGAAGGTTCGCAACCTCTTTGACCGAATCCCTACGGAATATAAAATTCAGCCGGCGGATTGGGAACGTTACATCGGTGATATTTCTGTAATGGTCAAAAACACGGAAGCGGATCGGCAGACCTCGTTTCCGCTCAAAGCCCTGGTTGGCGCTACGGCCGGTGGCGCAGTCGTCATGTTGAGGACTCTGGGGCCGGTAATCAATCGAATCGGCGCGCGGGTGACTGCAAAATTTGCCGGAAAGGCGGCTACGAAAATGGCTTCCAAAACAGGAGGAAAAGTAGCGGCCAAAGTCGGGGGCAAGTTTGCCGGAACCATTATTGCTATCGGCATTATTATCTGGGATGTCTGGGATCATTATGAAACCAGGAAAAAAGCGCTACCGGTTTTGCGCAAGAATATCAATGATTATTTTGTCGAAGTGAAGTATTCGATACTTCATGACTCCGTTTATGGGATCATGCCTATCGTATACGAACTGGAGCTGCAAATTGTAAAACAGCTACCTGAACGGTGACGCTTCTTTATGCGGGTATTTCAATAATGAACCGCGCCCCATTCGGAGTATTGTCTACCACTGAAATCAAGCCGTTATGTTCCTCGATGATGTTGTGGGCGATGGTCAAACCAAGGCCGGTACCTGTGCTCTTTTTAGAAAAGTAGGGAGTGAAGAGTTTTTGTTTGTCTTCATCACTGATGCCGGGTCCGTTATCTGCAATCTCGATGCGGACGAACTGGCTCTCTTTAATGTATTTCGAGGAGATGACGATACTTCCATCTTTGTCCATTGCGTCGATTGCGTTGTCGATGATATTGACAAAAATCCGTTTGATCTGTTCGGTATCGATCCTTAGAATGATGGGGACTTCGACATCCAGATTCGCCTTGAACTCCATTTTGTTGTAGATTGATGAATAGACCGATACCAGCTTTTCTAGAACGAGGTTGACATCCCCTTTGGCGAATTTTAATTCCGGCAAACGGGCAAAATTCGAGAATTCTTCGGCGAGTTTTTTTATGGAATCCAGTTCTTGTAAGATGATGTTGAGACTATCCTCCACAATTCTTCTGAATTTCTCATCCGGTAATTCCAGCGCCTTTAAGATTCTCTGGGAAGAAATCTGAATCGGTGTCAGGGGATTCTTGATTTCATGCGCGATACGTTTGGCAACTTCCCGCCATACCAGCATGCGTTGCGCCTTCATCAACTCCGTCAGATCGGTGAGCACAACCAAAATACCAAGAAATTTTTTGTTTACCGGGTTGCGGATTTGAGTAATTTTGATACCGAGATTCAGTACTTTTCCTTTTATTTTAAAATCCACTTCTCTTTCAAGTACTTTGAATTTTGAATCCTGGGCCTTTTCGATAACCGCCGTGATATCTTTATATGGATTTTCAGGGAGAATTTGGGTGATGTGTTTACTCTGGGGAGTGCCGTCTTTCAGGGCCAACATGCGTCTGGCTCCGGGATTGATGTCGATGTTATTCCCTTTAGAATCAAGAGCGATAACCCCGCTGGTGATATTTTTGAGAATCGTTTCCGTGATACTCCGGCGTTGCCTCAATTCGACAGTCCGCTTATTCAATTTGTTACGATTTTCTTTAAGATCTGTAATCATTCGGTTGAATTCTTTGATAAGGGTGTTGAACTCGTCCTTCGCTACGTAATCGATCTTGATATCCAGGTTGCCTTTACTGATTTCCGCCGCCGCCGTAACCAATTTATCGATAGGAACTGTGATTTTTTTCGCCAGGTAAAGCCCCTGCCATGAGGCCGCGAAAATAATCAATATCGTAATGAATATAAATAACAGGAAATAGGTGGTTTTAACCGGGTCTTTGATCGGCCTCAGTTGAGTGTATTTGTCCACCATATGGGAAAGGGATTTGAGGTTTTTTATATAACTTTCTGGATAATATTTTCCGGTTATTACCAGGATTTTATCGCTGTTAATCCCGTCAAAGGCTACCCCGTTGCGGATCAATTCACCTTTTCTCAGCGAATAGGAGTCAACTTTTATGAAGTCGCTTCCACCGAGGCCGCGAAACACAATGTCGCGGGGCAGGTTTTTGTATTCCTGCATTGGGATAATTGGATTGAATAAAGAAAATACTTCCTGGTCGTTTTTGTAAATATTGATGATATCCAACCGGTATTCCTTCATCTTGTCTTTGAGAGAGTTTCGTAGCCAGATCCGGTTGGCGTATGTGTATTTTTTGTAGTCTTTGATGTCCTGGGCGATAATTTTGGAAAAGTGGCTGAGGTCGGTTTTCGCCTTTTCATAATAACTCTCTTCAAGCGTTTCGATTTTTGTCATGATGGAATCGATATCGGCGCTGAACCACTTCTCGATACTGCGGTCGATCAACTCGGTGGCGAAGAGGAATAACGATAGTGTAGGCACAATTGAGAACGTGATGAAAAAAAACACCAAACGCTTCTTGAATCTTCCACCCTCGTGTTCCTTGGTTTTATCATAATAGAGTTTGATAATGTTGCGAATCAGAATGAAAAGAAAGGTCAAACTGAATAGGATGATAATGGTCCAGAGCGCCCAAATGAGTGTGGCGCTGTTGATGAAAATCGGGGAGAAGTTCTTGCTCTCATCGAAAAAAATTCGAACGATGACAAAAAAGACGAAAAAGATGGCGATACCGGCTACCACAAGCCGGATTCCTTTGATATTGTCACGATTCATTGTTGATATCCTCTTGATCCGTACTCATGCTTTTTTCATATTGTATAACTTTACATTTAAATGACAATGAAGTCAAATTTCATGTGCGTGACTATAATTTTTGAAGGTACAAATTGACGGCTTATTAAATAAATGCTATAATTCAAAATCACTGATTTGCGCCTGTAGCTCAGAGGATAGAGCTCGGGATTCCTAATCCCGGTGCCGCAGGTTCGAGTCCTGCCAGGCGCAATTTCTTTCGGTTCCATATTTTGATACATTCATCATCATTCTTTCCAATTGAATTCGTTTACATTAATTCTGGAGGTGAAGACCAGTTAGAGTTTTATTTACCAGTTTCAATCTTTAATGAGATCTCCCATCTGACTAATTTTATTCTCAGGTGGATATGCCCTGCCGGACTAAAAATATTCCGGAATATCCGGCATGAAAAATGCTATCCATTATTTACCATCTTTTCCTGAGTGAAATTTTCAAGCAAATGAATCTTTCCTTTTTATAAAAAACCGGCCTATAGTTACAGCGAGGTTAGATATCCAATTAATCTTTAATTCGATTCTTTAGTACATTTACCGCCGGTTTTTTTATACAAATTTATTGCTGGGAAATTTCATAAATGGTGGCCGCATTTATGAGGTTATAAGGAGATCTATATGATTGAGATTGTGAAGCATAATATTAAGAATTTATTAAAAGAAAACCAGGTGTCGCTCGCTATGATTTATGATAGAGACGGCGAGATAATCTGGCATGGGGGCAGGGAAATACACGGCAAAAATGTAGCGCATGCCCGGGGTTTCTGCAGGAAGGTCACCCTGGAGATGTTGGATCAGATAAAAAACGGTGATAAGGCGAGCGGTTTTATCGGTCCCTGCCCTCCCGGCAAGGATGAAGTCCTCAATCTCATTCCTATTCGAACTGTGATTGTCGAACCGATCGACGACTGCTACATCCTTTATCTGGATAGTGTCGTAAAAGATTCTTATACCAGGTCTGAAGTCAAGGTTTTCAAAACTCTTTTCCGGCTTCTAAAAGATATTATATCCCGCATACGCCAGCATCAGTTGCACGTCGGAGGTATAACCGGCAGTAGCGAAGCGATCGCCCATGTGCGCGAATTGGTTGTAAAATATTCAGTGGAAGAAGAGGTGGTGTTGCTGGAGGGAGAGACCGGGGTCGGGAAAAATCATATAGCTTCTTTGATACATGGCTATTCCGGGCGAACCGGGAAATTTGTCGTGGCTCATATGCCGACGATTCCCAAAACCTTGTTTGAGAGCGAATTGTTCGGTCACCGCAAGGGCGCTTTTACCGACGCGCGATCAGATAAAGGTGGGCTGGTTAGCGAAGCGGAGGACGGTACTCTTTTTCTGGACGAAATCTCGGAGGTGCCGCTTTCGCTTCAGGCCAAGTTGCTGCGGTTTATCGATACCAAAAAATACAAAATTCTTGGAGAATCTTTTGAAAGGACCGCGAGTGTCCGTATTATCGCAGCCACTAACAAAGATCTACGACGGGCGATCGAGCAAAATGAATTCCGGGAGGATCTGTTTTACAGGCTTCAAGTATTGGAGGTTGAGATACCACCGCTTCGGGAGCGGGTGGCGGATGTCAGGTTTCTGGTGATGGAGAACCTATCGTATCTCAAAAGTAAGGCGATCGGTCAGGGTTTTTGGGAAGAAATGCTAAGCTATCATTGGCCCGGTAATGTCAGAGAATTGGTGTCTGTATTGAAACGAGCCGGTATTCTCTTGCCGGGTCCAATTAGCGGGAAAGATATTCGACAACTAATACGATACCAGAAGGGGAGCGGGAGACCTTTCCGCAGGGATTATGACAGCAAGTTAAATCAGATATGGAATGAATTGGAAACTGGAAGCAGCTTTTGGGAAGTAGTAAAAAAGCCGTTTATGGATCGAGACCTGAATCGAGGAGAGGTTAGAGCGATCGTCGAAATGGCATTGAAAAAAGGGAACGGTCGCTATAAAAATATTTTGGGCATGCTAAATATTGATCGAAAGGAATACAAACGGTTTTTAAACTTTCTGAATGATTATGGGTTAAATAAATGATAGAATTCTGGATATATGCAGATATATTCTGATTATATCCAGAATGTAAGGTGATTGAGGGTGGCCGTTATACGCTGGTTATGCGCGATTTTGTTTATTTAGTTCTGGATATGTTCAGAATATCGGATTTTTTTTTCTAACGCCACTGTTTGCATAGCCTCGCTCTTAAAGTGTTTTTTTTAAATAGTCGATTTGGCATCGATATTGCTATATTATGGTACCCGGATTCGCCCATGTATTCAACCGGGGAATAATACTTGAAATTGTTATGGCGGAAGCTTGTATTTTTTTTCTAAGATGTACCAGGAGAACGGCTTGCTGAATAAAGAACAATCAACAAAAATTGCCGAGTATGTAATAAGTTGCAGGATACCTGATCTGGCCCGGATGAATGGAACCCGGTTACTTGAGTTATTCAAACTGGATTGCCAGGATTCGCCTGGGATCTGGGTGGAAGATTCTTCCGTTTCTCTCGACGAATTTATTTTGCGGGAGAAAATTTATCGATCTTTGTATTTAATAGAAAATTTAGACGAAACTTCGGCGAAGGAACTTGCGATGATATTGGGTTTTGCAGATACTGAGGAATTTGTCCGGTTATTTAAAAAGAATCTTTTCGTCGAACCGGACCGATATATTTTTTTGGTAAAAAACAAGCATCTTATAAAATGCGTTTAATCAAACGCATTGCTAATTTTCCAGGCTGTAATCCGTCTCATTAAGTTCAGTTCAAATTAGTCAATGCCGGAGGTGCCCATCTAATAAAGAAGTATTTTTTTGTTGGATGCCGGCCATAAAAAAATGCAAATAAAGGAAATTAGTGATTTAAAGTCATCCGTGAATCTGTTATTATTATAATTCCTTAAAAAAATACAGGAACCTATTAATGACAAAGGAGGCAACGTGAATTTTAGGAAAACTGCACGTTTCGAATTACCCATCTTCATCTTCATGCTGATGTTGCTTTGTATCCCGATATTGGCAGAAAAAGAACCGGCAGGGGATAATTTTAAGGAATTTGAACTGAAAGTTCAAGAACTTATGGAAGACGGGGATATTCCCGGTCTTGTACTGGTTTTGGTAAAAGAAGACGGAACGCAACTTATCAAGGGGTATGGCTATAGCGATGAAGAACAAATGAAGCCGGTTCAGCAGGAAACCTTGTTTGAATTGGCATCATGCAGCAAAGCGTTCACCGCGTTGGCCGCGTTGAAGTTAGAGCAGGAGGGCGTTCTCGATTTTGATCTTCCAATTTCTGAATATTTACCATGGTTCAAGGCTTACTACCAGAACAAAGAGGTAAATATCACGCTCCGGCAATTTTTATATCAAACCAGCGGCATTCCCTGGAGCAGCGTTGAGAAAATATACAAAGGCAATGAAAAGGACGGTCTTGAACGTTCAATCAAGAGCCTTTCCGGCATCCATCTGGAAAATCGCCCCGGCGCAAAATTCGAATATGCCACCATTAATTATGATGTAGTGGGTTTAGTTATCGAAAAAACCGCCGGTATTCGCTTTGAAGATTATTTGAAAAACAATGTGTTGATACCGCTGGGTATGAAAGACACAGTTGTAGGCCGCGAAATCGAGAGTCCTGAAAAAGCGGTTGGATACAAGATCGGTTTTTTTGATGCGATACCTTATGACGCGCCTGTATATGGAGGAAACGATCCTGCCGGGTATGTCGTTTCCAATGGAAAAGATATGGCGCGGTGGCTGAGCTGGCATTTGGGTTTGG
>JAHELQ010000023.1 GCA_024644125.1 Candidatus Aminicenantota bacterium
ATTCAACGTCATGTTAAACGACCTGAAGGGGAACCGGGATGTGGAGGAGACCCTCCGGTTGTGTCTGGAAGAGCGTGCCAAAGCTGCTGTTTTCGGCGCGGATGTTTCCAAAAGAGCGGAGGTCGCCCTCATGGTGGCTGAAACGGCACGCCGGTTCGGCGGCATCGATGTGCTGGTGAACAACGCCGGGAAAAACATCGACCGCCCGCTTCTGGAGATGACCGAAGACGAATGGGACCGGGTGATCGACATAAATATGAAAGGTGTATTCCTCCTGTCCCAGGCCGCGGCGGCCGTCATGCTAACTCAGGAAACCGGCGGACATATCGTCAACATCAGCGCCACCACCGCCATTAGCGGTAGGAAAAACGGCATCAACTACTGCGCGTCCAAAGCCGGAGTATTGGTAATGACCAAATGCCTGGCCAGAGAATTAGGGCCTAAAATTAGAGCCAATACGGTGATCCCCGGCTTCACCCACACCGAAGAATCCGAACGCCGCTTCGATCTGGCAAACAGAATGGACCACGAACTGGCGCAACGGAACATCCCGTTGAACCGGTTGGCGCGACCGGAAGAGATCGCCGCCGCCGTGGCGTTTCTGGTTTCGGACGCCGCCCGTTACATCAACGGACAAAAACTGATCGTTGACGGCGGCGAGTATATGGTGTGACATGAAACCCGAAGGAACCATCGATCGAGAAGCGGTCGCCGCGATATTCTCCGTTGTGGAGGATATCGCCGGAAGCCTGCCCTCCAGAAGCTTCACCTCATGGTCAAAAGCGGATCACACTCCGGTGACAACGCTCGACATCGAGGTGCAAGAGCGCATCATCGGGGCCATTCAGGAGCGATTTCCCCATCATGGGCTTCTATTCGAAGAGGGAGAGCGAACCATTGCCGGAGAGAGTTCTCCCTTTACATGGATCATCGATCCCATCGACGGCACAGCCAATATGGTGGCGGGCAAACCCGAGTACGGGATCTCCGTCGGCCTGATGCTGCATAACCGGTTTATCGCCGCCATCGTCGCCTTTCCGGCGCTGGGCGAATGGTACTCCGGAACAATTCACGACGGATTATGCCGAAACCGCCGGACATACGTCCCGCCCCGGCAGAATCCCGGCGGCGGGGAGATCATCCTGTGCTCCAAAACCTTTGAGCCGCTCAAGCAAACAGTCATCGACCACGGCTTCACGCCAGGGTTTTATTATTGTGCCACCTACAGCATCCTGAAAGTACTGAAACGGGAGGCTCTGGCCTATCACACCATTCGCGCCAATATATATGACGTGGGCCCCATGGCGTTCCTGCTAGAGTTGGGCGGAGGCAACAGTTACAACAGCCGCCGCGAGACACTGGAGTTTTGCCCGTCATTGGAGAAAATTCCCTTCTATTGCGCGGCCAACCAACTGGAACCGGCGGCGTTTTTATTTAAATAAAAGAGGACCGGATAAACATGAGAGAAGACAGTCACATTTCACAAAAATTAGCGGAAGAATACTGGATCAAAAAACTGGAGGGGGTGACCATCGATTCGGATCTTCTCCGTCCGTCTGCGGAAGCGGGGGGCGCGCGCTTCGAACCTCTATTCGCCGAAGTTTTTTCGCCTGAACTGAGCGGGGCGTTATCGGCGTTGTTCCAGGGCCCCAAAGCGGAGGATAACCTCTTTTTATTTCTTTTATCTGCGTTCCAGGCCATTGTCGCCCGGTACTCCCGCAATCCGGATATCCTGGTGGCAGTGCCGGTAGAAGGCAACGTCGTCTACATCCGCCTCCAGGTATCGCAAGATGCGACATTCCGGCAATTGCTGCAGACGGTCCAGCAAACATACATCGACGCCATCGGACATAACAGCTTTGACCGGCAAACCCTCGCCCGCCGGTTGGAAGCCAACAAGACGGCGGACATCCAGGCACTCGACGCCATCGTCTTTTATTACAGTCCTTTTCAGAGCCCTCCGGCGGCGGACATCGCGGGCGCGCTTCAAGCTTGCGTCGTAAAGAGAGAGACGGGAGAATTGGCGCTGGAAATCTCAGGGAATCCCGAAAGGACCGACAAATCCATCATCGCCTTCTTCGCCGAAGCCTACATCGAGGCGCTAGCCCTATTCCAGCGGCAAAGAACCATCCCGTTAAAAGAGCTCGATCTATTACCGCCGTACGAAGCGGAACTTGCGCTCGGCAAATTTCCTTATTCGCGGCGCCCGCTCATCATAGACAAAACCGTGGTGGCGTTGTTTGAAGAAAATGTCGAGCGCGCGCCGGACAAAACCGCCGTCGTCTGCGCAGACCACCATCTCACCTACATTGAATTGAACCGCCGCGTCAACCGGTTGGCCCATTATCTGGCGGCGCAGGGCATCGGCCGGGACAGCCTGGCGGCGATGCTCCTGGAACGGTCACTCGATATGATCATCGCCGCCCTGGCCATTTTGAAGGCCGGCGGCGCATATGTCCCCATCGACACCTCCTACCCGCAAAAGCGCATCATATCCATCCTGAACGAGAGCGGAGTCGATATTGTCATCAGCGACCAATCGGTGGGCGGCCAATTGGATTTCACCTCCCTGGTCAATATCCGCGAAGGATTGGCGGCTCCGGTATCGGCTCCTCCCCGGCCGCAAATCGCCGACTTCGACTCGCTACCGATCCCGGACAGGACATTGATTGACTACAGCCGCTACCACCGCCACATCGGCATGTCCAAGGCGCGGCACACCATCGCGTTGCAAGCCACCCGCGGCTGCCCCTACAATTGTATCTATTGCCACAAGATTTGGCCCAAGAACAATGTTCACCGCAGCGCCGAAAACATCTTCAGGGAAATCGCGAATTGCTACGAATGTGGCATCCGCAGATTCGTCTTTATCGACGACATCTTCAACCTCAACGTCAAGAACAGCGGCCGTTTGTTGCAAACCATCATCAAGGAAGGCCTGGATATCAACCTCTACTTCCCCCACGGTTTGCGGGGGGACATTTTGACCGAAGAATTCATCGACCTATTGGTGGCGGCAGGGACCGTCAACATCGCCATCGCCCTGGAGACCACCAGTCCCCGCATCCAGAGGTTGATGCGCAAGAACCTGGACATTGACCGCTACCTCAAAACACCCGCAGGTGATGCTCACCATGCAGATATTGCACGGGTTTCCCACCGAAACCGAAGCCGAAGCCCTGGCGACGCTGGACATGATGATGAGCGTCCGCTGGCTGCATTTTTGCGATTTGAATATTCTGAAGATCTTCCCCAATTCCGAGATGTATGATTTCGCGACGGCCAACGGTGTATCGCACGAGGCCATCGAGCGGTCCACCGATCTCTTGTTCAACGAATTGCCGGAAACCCTCCCCTATCCAAAAAGTTTCACCCTGCAATACCAGAGCCGCTATCTGAACGAATACTTCCTGAACAAGGAACGCCTGCTGCATGTGCTCCCCCACCAGATCCGCATCTCCACCGAGGAAGAGCTGGCGCAAATGTACGACAGCCATGTGCCGATGAAGATCGGCTGCCTCGACGACCTGTTGGGGTACGCGGGGATCGGGAGGGAAGAACTTGGGGATATCCAATTCCTGAAAGAAGAGGAGATCGCGGTCCCGGATTTTTCGCGAAAGATCAAAGCTTATTTCCCGGCGCCGCAGTTCCAGCCGGACGCGCTGAAGATACTTCTCCTGGATATGACCGTGGAGTTCAGCGCCCACGATAGCAACTTCTACGATATGATCGAAGCGCCCCTCGGCTTGATGTCGCTTATGGCCTCCCTCACCGGCGCGTACGGCCCCAGAGTTCGGGGCAAAGCGCTGAAATCGATGGTGGACTTTGATTCCTTCGACGAATTGCGCGCCATTATCGAGGAATTCCAGCCCCATGTCATCGGGATTCGCTCCCTCAGCCACTACAAGCAATTTTTCCACGAGGCCGTGTCGTTGATCCGGCAGTGGGGTTTCGGGCAACCCATCATCGCTGGCGGCCCCTACGCCACCGCCGATTACCGGTTCGTGCTGCAAGACGTCAATGTCGATGTAGTGGTGATCGGCGAAGGGGAACACACATTCACCGAATTGATCGGCGCCATATTGGATCATCACTACACATTGCCCGATGAGGACATGCTGAAATCCATCCGGGGCCTGGCGTTCGTGCCTGGGGCCGAAAAATCTATTTTACTGAAAGAACGACGCAGGCTTCTCATCATGGACCACTTGAAGCCGCGGTTAAAGGACGCGCCGGATCACAATCCGCCGTGCCCCGCCCAATTGGACGACCTGTCCTTCGTGATTTACACCTCCGGCTCCACCGGCGTTCCCAAAGGGGTGTTGCAGACCCATCGCTGCCTGGCCAACGTGGCCATGCGGCAGGTGACCTATGGAGGCTTCCAACCGGGACTGCATGTGTTGCAATACATGTCCATCAGTTTCGACGCCTCCATCGCCCACGAGATCATGTTTGCCTTTCTCAGTGGCGGAACGCTATTTATGATCAGCGAGGAGATCCGAAAAAACCTCGAATCGTTGGGGGAATTCCTGGTGAAACACCGCATCCAATCGGCGATGCTACCTGCGTCGGTATTGAATATCATATTCGAACTATCGGACGGCTTGCGACATGGCGAACACGCGCTCGGCCATTTGATCAGCGCCGGCGAGCAGCTCACCATCGGCGCGTCGTTGGAGGAATTCCTCCGGGCCAACCCCCACTGCAAATTGCACAATTTCTACGGCCCCTCCGAAACCCACAACGCCGCCAATCACGTATTGGACCCGGCCTCCGGTGTGTTCGAGACCTATCAACCCATCGGCTTCCCCGCGTCCAACGCCGAGATTTATCTACTGGACGACACGCTCCGTCCGGTGCCGGTGGGGGCGAGGGGCGAAGCCTACATCGCGGGATTTGGATTGGCCCGCGGTTATCTCAACCATCCGCAACTCACCGCCGAGCGGTTTGTCCCCCATCCCTTCAAACAGGGACAGTCGGCGTACAAATCCGGCGATCTGGCCCGGTGGCTGCCGGACGGACGGCTGGTCTTCTGCGGACGGATCGACAACCAGGTAAAGATCAGGGGCTTCAGAATCGAATTGCAAGAAATCGAGAACGCCCTCTTGAAATACCCGTCCATCAAAGACGCGATCGCCGTCATCCGGAAGGAACACGAACGCTACATCGCCGCCTACTACATCGCAGAACGGGAAATCGACCCCTCCGACTTGCGTTACTATATGAGTCAACGTTTGCCGGAGTACATGATCCCCGCCTATTTCACGCCGCTAAAAGCCTTCCCCCTCACAGCCAACGGCAAAGTGAACATTGCCGCCCTGCCGATCCCGTCTGCGCTGGGGGCGAAAGAATACATCGCTCCAGCAGATGAAACCGAGCGGCAGATGGCGTCGATCTGGGCTGAGGTGCTGGGACTCGACAGCGAAGGGATCGGGCGCTTCGCCAACTTTTTCGAATTGGGCGGCCATTCGCTGAAGGCCACCATCCTGGTGGCCCGGATCCATAAAGTCTTCGACACCAGGGTACCGCTAGTGGAAATTTTCAAGCAACCGACATTGAAGCATTGTTCGACAGTGGTCAAAGCCGCGAAGGGCGATTCCCCGACGCCGCCCGTCGCGCCGGCCAAAGAGCGGCCCCACTATCCCCTCTCCCCCAACCAACAGCGGCTGTACTTGCTGCAGCAACGCCACCCGGACAGCGTCGCCTACAATATGCCGGGCATGTTTTACGCCGGAGAACAGTTGGATGTGGAGAAACTCGACGCGGCGTTCAAGCGGATTATACAGCGGCATGAGATTTACCGCACATATTATGGGATGAAAGAAGGCCTCCTGGTCCAACGAGTCTCCCCCGAAGCGGAATTCGCCGTCGAACGGACCTTCGCCCGGAACTACGGCGCGGAAGAAATCGCCGCCGCCGCCATCAAACCCTTCGATCTGTCGAGGTCCCCCCTCTTGCGGGCGATGGTGGTGGAACAAAACGACGGACCACAAATCCTGGTGGTGGACCAGCATCACATCGTGACCGACGGAGTATCCATCCGCCTGTTCGTCAAAGAATTGTTCACCCTGTACAGAGGACATACACTGCCGCCGGCAGCCCCCCTCCAATATAAAGATTATTGCATCTGGTTGGAGGAGAACGCGACGCGCGATTATATGCGACGGCAGGAGACATTCTGGCTGGAGCGATTCGCGGTCGAGCCCGAAGCCCTGAACCTCCCCCTGGATTTCCCCAGGCCGGAAACCCGTGAATTCAAAGGCCAGATGCGCATCGTAAAATTCGATTCGCGACTGGGCGAACATCTCCGGCAACTGGCAGCCGCCGAAGGAGCCACTCTGTTTATGGTGTTGTTGGCCATATACAACGTGCTGCTCTCACGGTTGGCCAATCAGGAGGACATCGTAGTCGGCACTACAGTGGCGGGCCGTCAATACGCGGGACTGGAATCCATCCTGGGAATGTTCGTCAATACGCTGGCCCTACGCAACCGTCCATCGGGGCGGAAGACCTTCTCGGCGTTCCTGCGGGAGGTGCGGCAAAACACGGCGGAGGCGTTCGACAACCAGGACTACCCGTTTGAACAGTTGGCGGAAAACGTGGCGAAAGAGCGGGACCGGGACCGGAATCCGCTCTTCGATTGTATGTTCGAGATGCGCAATCTGGAAGAGCGCTTCGCCGGAATCGCAGCAGACACGGTCATCCCATTGACCCAGATCACCCCTGCCGATCGCCCCATCGCCGCCAAATTCGACCTGACGGTTGTGGCCTTCGAGGAAGACCGGACAATCTGTTTTGAATTCATATACGACACGGCGCTATTCACCGCCGCCACCATCGACCGGGTGTGCCGGACATTCGGGAATATCGCCGCCATCGCGGCGCAGCATCCGGACATCCGCCTGGAAGAGATCGATGCCGTTTCGGACGAGCGGCGTAGCGAAGTGGCTGCCCGTATGAGCGACGACCTTGAAAATGAATGAACAACTGAAAAAACGGCCGTTTCAAGAAACCATCATCCATAGCTTCGCCCAATTCCAGGGCCGGACCGCTGTGGAACACAACGGGGCGCGACACGGATTCGGGGACCTGGAAGACCGCAGCCGGGCGATGTGCGCCGCCTTGTTGCGGAGGAAACCGGCGGCCGGGACGTACGTGGGCGTGTACATGAGGGACAGGTACGACTTTATCTGCGCCATCGTGGCGGTTTTGTTGGCGCGCTGCGTGTTTGTGCCGCTGGATCCCAATCTTCCCCAAACCCGGATCACAGGCATGCTGGCGCAAACCGGCATCCGCCGGATCCTCACCATCGGCGGCCACACGGAAGAATTGATAGCGCTCGGCGCAGGCGCAGGCGACGGTTTCGATATCGTCTCCGCCGGGGAAAAGGAAGAGCTCCCTCTCCCCGAATACCACCGGGAGGACCCGGTCTATATCTACTTCACCTCCGGCAGCAGCGGTTCCCCCAAAGCCATTTTGGGGCGCAATAAAAGTCTCGGTCATTTTATCCACTGGGAAATCGATACCTTCTGCGACGGAACCGCGCCGCGGGTCAGCCAATTGGTGGCCCCGTCGTTCGACGCCATACTACGGGATATATTCGTCCCCCTGTGCAGTGGCGGCACGATTTGTATTCCGCCAGAAAAACAGAGCGACGCCGCGGCGGAACCACTTTACCGCTGGATCGACCGCAACCGTGTCAATCTGGTCCATTGCGTGCCCAGCGTATTCGAGGGTATTAACTCCCCCGATTTGAGCGGCGACGAATTTAGACATCTCACCCATGTCCTGTTGTCCGGCGAACGGATCCACCCGGAAAAGCTGAAACCCTGGTACCGGTACTTCGGCCGCAGGATCACGCTGGTGAATCTCTATGGCCCCACCGAAACCACCATGACCAAGACCTTTCACATCATCCGGCCAGAAGATCTCGATAGGCAACGAATCCCCATCGGCACACCGATGCCCGGTTCCCGCCTTGTCCTATTCGATAAAGACATGAATATCTGCGACCGGGGCTCGGTGGGGGAAATCTACATCCGCACCCCGTTCCGTACGCACGGCTACGTCAACGCCCCGGAGCTGAACACGCAATCCTTCATCCCCAATCCCATCACCGGCGATCCAGACGACCTGCTCTACAAAACCGGCGATCTGGGCTGCGAATTACCTGACGGGGCTTTCGACCTTCTGGGACGAATCGACCGCCAGGTGAAAATCAGAGGGGTTCGGGTGGAATTGGAAGAGGTGGAGCTGGCGTTATTCCAGCACCCGGACGTGCAAGAAGCCATTGTCGTCGATGCCGAGCACCCGTCGGGAGAGCGGCACCTCTGCGCCTATCTGGTGGTAAACCGGCCGCCGCGCCAGCCGGAAATCGCCGATTTTCTCAAAGGGCGCTTGCCGGAGGCCATGATCCCCGCCTTCTTCAAAATCATCGACACCATCCCCCGGACCGCCAGCGGCAAAATAGACAGGAATCAGCTACCCTCGCCCTTCGACTTCGACGACCAAAACCTTGTCGCGCCCTCCGATCCGGTGGAGCGGCGCCTGGCGTTCATATGGGCCGGGATATTGAATATCCCACAGGATCGTATCGGCATGAACACGGATTTTTTTGCTGTGGGCGGGCATTCTCTGAACGCCGTGACGTTGGCGGCCCATATCCACCGCGAATTCGACGTGAATATCCCCCTGTCGGAAATATTCCGTTTGCAACAGGCGGGGGCCATGGCGAGCTTTATCAAGGTAGCCCAAAAAGAGGCGTTCGTAGCGGTGAAACCGGCGGAACGGCGCGAGTACTACCCATTGTCAGCGGCGCAGAAACGCTTCTATATCCAATGGCAACTGGAAACCGGGAGTACCTCCTACAATATGCCGGTGTTTTTGGAGGCGCGCGAAGACTTCTCGCCGGAACGGGTCACGGACATTCTGCGACAATTGATCGGGCGGCATGAAAGCTTGCGGACCTCGTTTCCCACCATCGCAGGTGAGACGGTGCAACGGGTGCATGACGCCATCGCGCTCGATCTGGAATACCTGGAATTGCCGGAAACAACTGCGCCGGAAGACCAGCAAGCGGCCATCACACGCTTCGTCCGGCCCTTCGATCTGGAACAACCGCCACTGATACGGGCGGGTCTCATCGCAAAAGGCCCGCGACATTACGTACTGATGGTGGATATCCATCACATCGTATCCGATGCCATCTCCAACGGCATACTGGTGGAAGATTTCGCGGCCCTCTATTTCAATGAGCCGCTGTCGCCGATGCCGTTGCAATACCGTGATTTTTCATTTTGGCAGAAAAACTTCCGCCGGTTGGACGCCGGCAAGAAGACGGACGGCTATTGGGCGGCGCGGTTCACCGGAGATGTGCCGGTGCTGCAATTGCCCTGCGACTTTCCCAGACCGCGCCGGCAAAACTTCGACGGCGACTCGGTGGAATTGGAATTGGACCGGGAGTTGTCCGGCGCCTTGCTGGAATCGGCGGCCAGCTTCCATGTCACCCCATACATTCTTTTCCTTGCCGTATGCACTATTTTGTTGGCCAAATATTCCGGGCAAACCGACATCATCGTGGGAACGCCGGTGGGGGGCAGGCGGCACAACGACCTGCAACGCATCATCGGCCTGTTCACCAATGTCCTGCTGATGCGAAATTTCCCGGAACCGGACAAAACCTTCGCGGCGTTCCTTGACGAGGTGCGCCTCAACGCCGTCGCAGCCTTCGAGAACCAGGATTATTCGCTGGAAGAATTGATGGAACAGATAGATTTTAAGCGGGACCCCGGCCGCAATCCTTTATACGACGTGGTATTCATGATGAGGGACGATAACCAGTCGGCATTGAAAAAAAACAGTATGCATATCTCCCAATTATCCTACCGAAGGGAGACCTCCAAACGGGATCTCAGGTTTGAAGCCCGCGTCGCCGAAAGTGGCGTCGTGATTCTTCAATTGACCTACGCCACCGCGTTGTTCAAACGGGAAACCGCCATGGCGATGCTTGAAAATTTTGCCGCTATCTGCCGCCAAATAACCGCGCAGCCCGCCATCCCCCTCAAAGATATCCAGGCGTCCCACAGACTGGTGAAAGCGGCCGCCCGCCGCCAGGGAGACGACGAAGGCGATTTCGGCTTCGATCTCGACTGACACACATTGTCAAAAACAATCAGGATAAAACGACATGACCAACACAAATCCATCGATCAAAAAAGTACTCCTGGGCTTGATGCCCTTCTGGGATCCCCTGATCCCCCCAAGCGGGATCGCTACATTGAAAGGGTATTTGAAGTCTCACGACTATGACGTCAAGACAATCGACGCCGTGGTGGTGAAAGAATTCCAGGATCTCTACGAAAACTACTTCGGCACACTGGAAGAGTATGTCCCCGTCACCCAGAGGGGGAACTTCTACAACATGGGCCACAACGTGTTACAAGACCACATGATGGCCCACATCAACGCCGGGGATGACGGCGATTACGTAGAATTGGTAGGGATCATGGTGCAGTCGCATTTCAGCGTGCCCCTGTCCCGGGAGCAATGCCTCCGGCTTGTGGATATCATCTCCCGGCTCTATGCCGGATTGGAAATATATCTCATGGACCTGCTGGAACGGGAAAGACCGGATGTGTTCGGACTCAGCGCATACAAAGGCACATTGCCCGCCACCATGTTCGCGTTCCGCCTGTGCAAAAGGCACTTTCCCCACATCCTCACGGTGCTGGGAGGCAGTGTGTTCTCCACCACTCTGGAACCGGACTCCCCAAACTATCACATGATTCTTGCAGAGACCGAACCCTACATCGACAAAATCATCGTGGGCGAGGGGGAAATCCTATTTCTGGAATTATTGCAAGGACGGCTCCCCAAAGACCGCCGGGTGTTTTCCATCAAGTCGATGGGCAAAAAACAACTGGATCTGGCGGATGCCCCGTTGCCGGACTACTCGGACTTCGACGTGACCCTCTACCCATACATGGCCGCCACCGGCGCCGCCAGTTGCCCGTACCGTTGCAGTTTTTGTAACGCGGCGCGCTATTGGGGGCCCTACCGCAGAAAAGACCCCCGGCAGGTGGTGGGGGAAATGACAGCCCTGTACAAACATTACGGCAACCAATTGTTTTATATGTCCGACTCCATGATCAATCCCATCGTGTCGGATCTAGCGGAAGCCTTTGGCCAAAGCGGCGTGTCCCTCTACTACGACTGTTTCCATAGAGTGGACGACGCCACCTGCGATGTGAACAACACTCTTAAATGGCGGGCGGGTGGTCTGTACCGGGTGCGTCTGGGGGTGGAGAGCGGATCCCAAAAGGTATTGGATTTGATCGGCAAAAAGATCACTGTGGACCAAATTCGCGCTGCCCTCTCGGCATTGGCCTACGCCGGAATCAAGACCACCACCTATTGGGTTATCGGCCATCCAGGGGAGACCGAAGAGGACTTCCAGGAGACCTTGAATTTGTTGCGGGAATTGAAAAACGACATATATCAAGCGGAACCAACGCCGCTGGAGTACAATTACTCCGGCCAGGCGAATTCCGACGAATGGGCTGAAAAGCGGAAATTTCTCTATCCCGAACGGCTATCGAGGGAATTGCTGATTTCCTATACCTGGGTGCTGGATTGCGACCCGCAACCGGATGTCATTTTAGAACGGATGTACCGGTTCGACAATGTGCGCCGGGAGTTGGGGATACCCAATCCCTATTCCCTCAAGGAACACTTCGAGGCCGACAACCGCTGGCACAAGTTGCATAAAAACGCGGTGCCGGAACTCTTGAGTTTCTACAACCGCAAGGAATACATCACGGAAAACAAAGAGATAAAAGTGGCCGCTGCCGCCCAAAATCAACGGCAGGACGACGGGGACTTCGATTTTTAACCTCCCGCCGCCACGAAATTAGATAAAAGGTGAAATGGATGCGAGCGAACAATCTCAAATCGGACCTGGCCCTGGCTGCCAACCAATCGATCGAGGAAAAAAAATATTGGCTGCGACAACTGGCGGGAGACATCGGTAAATACCGGTTTCCCTACGACTTCAACACCATATCCGGCGCAACCTATGACGCGTCGGAGGAAAAAATCCCCCTACCGGAGAACATCGCCCGGCGGCTCATCACATTGAGCAGTCAGTCGGATCCCCGGCTCCACATGATCCTCTCGGCGTTAACCGCCTATCTGTTGCATCGTTATTGCGATCACCAGGATGTGATCATCGGGACCGTCATCGACCGGGCGGACGCCGGCGGGGAATTCATCAACACCATCCTGCCCCTCCGCTACCGGCTGGCGGACGGCATGTCCTTCAAGGAGCTATTGCTTCAAAGCCGGGACACCATCGGCGGCGCGATAAAACATCAAAACTACCCGATCGAGTCCTTGCTCAACGATTTGGACCTGGAATTCTCGGCGCTGGATTTTCCCCTCTTCGACGTGACAGTGTTGCTTCTAAACATTCACGACCGGGACTATCTGGAACCGGTGAAGACGGCGATCATGATGGAGTTTCACCGGGAAGGCGACGATCTCGACTTCACCATCCGATACAACACCGCATGCTACCATCGCATGACCATTCAACGGTTGGGCGCCCATTTCATCACCGCGGCAACCGGTGTCGCGTTAGCTGTGGAAACGCTTCTGGACGAAGTGGAGATTCTCTCCCCCGAGGAGCGGAACACGCTGCTTCATACCTTTAACGCCTCAGAGCTAGACTATCCGCAGGAACAATCGATTTGCCAGGCGGTGGAGCTGCAAGTCCGCCAATCTCCCGACCGGACGGCTGTGATCGACAAAGAGCTCCAGCTCACGTTCGCGCAACTCTGGAAAAGCGCCGCCCTTGTGACGGCGCGCCTACGGCGGCAAGGGGCGCGATCCGGCGATATCAGCGTTCTCCTGATTCGACGGTCGGCAGCCATGGTAACCGGAATGCTGGGAGTCCTCGCGAGCGGCGGCGCCTATCTACCGTTGGACTACAAACTCCCGGAACAGCGCAACATCCTGGTGATCCGGGACAGCGACGCTACGTTCCTGATCACCCAGAGCGATGTGATAGATAGCTACCCGGATACCGAAGCCTGTTTCGAACCAGGCTTCGTCGCCAGGCTGGATCACTGGGCCGACGCCCAGAGCGACGGCTCCTACCCCGAAACCGCGGCATCACCCTCTTCTCTCGCCTATGTCATCTACACCTCCGGCACCACCGGAACCCCGAAGGGCGTGATGATCGAACACCGCAATGTTATGAATTTCATCTATGGTTTGCGACATGATGTGTATGGAAAATACGAAGGGCGCCTGAATCTGGCATTGGTGTCGTCGTTCATTTTCGACGCCTCCGTACAGCAGACGTACGGCGCCCTCTTTTTCGGCCACCGGCTCTACATCGTCCCCGAAGAGACCCGGGGGGATGGAGCCGCGCTGGCGGATTTCTATCTGCGCTCCGCCATCGACGTGTCCGACGGCACCCCCACCCATATCAACCTGTTGTTGCAAAGCTTCCCGGCGGCTGGAATCGCCCTGCCCATCAAACACTTCATCACCGGCGGCGACGTATTGCCGCTCCAACTGGCGCGGGATTTCATGGAGAGCTTTACCGGTCACGTCCCCACCATCACCAATGTGTACGGCCCCACCGAGTGCACGGTCAACGCGACGGCGTTCGAAGTGACGCCGGAGCGGGCGAAAAAGTTGCGGCATCTTCCCATCGGCGGACCGATCCCCAACTACCGGATCTACATCCTGGACAAAAAATCGCGCCTGCTGCCGTTGGCAGCGCCTGGCGAACTCTGTGTCTCCGGCGACGGCGTGGCCAGGGGGTACCTGGGGCGAACCGATCTCACCGCAGAAAAATTCGCCCCCAATCCCCATCTAAACGGCGCAGTCATGTACAAAACCGGCGACCTGGCCCGATGGCTGGACGACGGAACCATCGAATTCATCGGCCGCAAGGATCACCAGGTGAAAATCAGAGGCTACCGTATCGAGCTGGATGAAATCCAGTCCCGTATCGCCCGTCGCCCGGAGGTGAAACAGGCGGTGGTGACGGTCTGGAACCGGGAAAACGGTGACAAGGCCATCTGCGCCTACTACGCCGCAAAAGAGGCAATCGCCGTCTCCGATTGGCGGGAATATCTGGGCGAAGATCTACCGGATTACATGATCCCCTCCTACTTTGTCCATCTAGATGCCCTTCCCATCACCCAAACAGGGAAAATCGACCGTAAGGCGTTGCCGGAACCGACCCTGGAGATCGACGCCCGCTACATCGCCCCCAGAGACCGGTTGGAAGAGCGATTGGTGGAGATCTGGGCAAACGTGCTTGGAGTGGACAGAACGCGGGTGGGCATCGAATCGAACTTCTTCGACCTGGGAGGCCACTCTCTACGGGCCACGATGTTGATTTCCGAAATGCACAAAGCGTTCGATGTCAGACTGCCGTTGGTGGAGATATTCAGCACCCCTGAAATCAAAGGATTGGCTGACCTGATCCGCTCCGCGTCAACCGACGGTTTCCTGGCCATTCAACCGGCGCCGCAGAAAGAATTCTACGACCTGTCCCCGGCGCAACAACGGCTCTATGTGGCTCAAAAAACCAGGGAAGATTCCGTCGCCTACAATATACCCGCCGCCTTCACGGTGAGCGGGCCGCTGGATATCGCCAAAACCGAGGATTGCTTCCGCCGTTTGATCCGGCGCCACGAAAGCCTCCGGACCTCGTTCGTCATCGTGGACCGGCAGGTGAGGCAAAAAATCCACCCGGACGCAGACTTTTCCATCCGCCGCTTCTCCGGCCCCGTCGAACCAGCCATCGCCATGAAGGATTTCCTCCGCCCCTTTCAACTGGACGCGTCGCCCTTGTTCAGAGCCGCGACTGCCGAATTGGAGGGCAAGAAGACTCTACTGATGGTTGACATGCATCACATCGTGTCCGACGGTATATCGATGGAGATCTTCGTCAAGGAGTTCATGACCCTCTACAGCGGCGGCGCGCTGGAGGAGATGCCACTTCAATACAAAGACTTCGCCGAATGGCAGACTGGCCCCCCGGTGCAGGAGATGATCGAGCGACAGGGGGCCTACTGGGAAGAGGCCTTTTCCGGCGATGTGCAAAAGCTCCGGTTACCCTATGATTTTCCCGCCCCCGACACCATGACCTACGACGGCGATTCCATCCGCTTCATCATTGGCCCGGAGGAATTCGCGGAATTGAAATTCTTGAGCAAGAAGCACGACCTCACCCTATTTATGACGCTTCTGGCCCTGTACACCATCTTGCTGGCCAAAATCAGCGGGCAAGAGGACATCGTGGTCGGCACCGCCGTGTCCGGCAGACGCCACGCCGATCTGGCAAAGATCATCGGCTTCTTCGTCAACACGTTGCCGCTGCGGAATTTTCCCGCCGCCGGCATGGAGATGGGCGAGTATTTGGCATCGGTCAAGAAGCGGACGATTCAAGCCTTCGACAATCAAGATTATCCCTTCGAAGAACTGACTCAAAAGACCGGTCCCATTGTGTCCGTCATGTTCGCATACCAGACCATCGACATACCGGATCTCTCGCTTCCGGGTTTGCGTTTCGAACCGCTGGACTTCGGTAAGAACACAGCCAAATTCGACCTGGTCTTCAATTGTCTGGAGCAAGATGGCCGGCTGGCGGTTTTGGTCCAGTATAAAAAAGCGCTGTTTAAACGAACCTCCATCGAACGCTACATCGACTACTTCAATACCATCGTGTCCGCCGCGACCACCGGGGAGGCAATCTCCATCGGTTCCATCCAATTGGCCGCGGGCGATGAAGAAGCCGATATGTTGTCCCAATTGTCAATGGACCTGGAGGGATGACATTGAGCCGGCAGAGATGCATCCAGAACCGGTTGCGGGAAAGTTTCACCCGTCATACAGGGCGAATCGCCCTGCGGCAAGGGAAGACAGAGATCCCCTACCGGCAATTGGCGGCGGTGGCGGAGAACTACGCCCGCGCCATCGATAATCGCTGCCTGCGGCCGGGAGATTTCACAGCCATATGCCTGGAACGCAAGATCGACCTCATCGCCGCCGTCATAGGCGCGCTAATGGCTCGCTCAGCCTTTGTTCCGCTCGATCCTTCGTTACCTCAGCAGCGGTTGGAGTACATGCTGCGGCAGGTGGCGCCGCAGGCCGTCATCGCCGACAGCCACACCCGCCGGCTTGTCAGCGGCAACAAAGACCGTTGCCCCGTCATTTCGCTCGAAAGCGACCCCGGCCGGGAAACAGAGGAAGCTCCGCCTCCCTATCCGTGGAAATCATACGAAGCGGAGGATAGAATCTACGCCTACTTCACCTCCGGCTCCAGCGGCCGGCCAAAAGCCATCGCCGGCATGAACAAAAGTCTGGACCATTTTATCGAATGGGAAATCGACACCTTCGGAGTGGACAAAGACACCCGGGTGAGCCAGCTCATCGCGGTGGGATTCGATGCATTCTTGCGGGACATGCTGGTCCCTTTATGCAGCGGCGGTAGCCTCTGTATTCCCCCCGACAGGAAAAAACTTCCGGTGGGACAGGAATTGGCCGATTGGCTGGAAACGAACCGGATCAATCTCATCCACTGCGTTCCCAGCGTGTTCCGGCTATTCAACCTACCAACCCTGGAGATTCACAACTTCCCGGATCTCCGGTATGTTTTGCTCTCCGGCGAACGGATTTCGCCGGATTCGATCCGGCGCTGGATCGGCGTCATCGGGGACCGTTGCCGTCTGGTCAATCTGTACGGCCCCAGCGAAACCACCATGATCAAGACCTTCCATCATATCGAGGCAGCCGACCTGGAGCGGGATAAAATCCCGGCGGGAAAGGCGATGCGCGGTTCGCAACTCTTCATCTTCGACAGACAGATGAAACTCTGCGGCAAGGAACGGGTGGGCGAAATCTACATCCGCACGCCCTATCGCACCCTCGGATATCTCAACGACCCAGAAATGACACACGACCGCTTCATCCCCAATCCAGCGGGCGGCAATGCAGGCGACCGGTTGTACCGCACCGGGGATCTGGGGCGGATACTGGAAGACGGCAATCTCGAATTATTGGGCCGGATCGACCGGCAAGTGAAAATCCGCGGCGTCCGAGTTGAACCGGAAGAGACGGAAATCGCCATGTGCCGGCATGAACGCATCATGGAAGCGGCGGTCACCGAGCTTGAATCCGGCGGCGAGAGTGCGCTCTGCGGCTATTACACCGCGACGCCCGCTCTGGATCCGTGGGAGTTGCGGGAATATTTGAACCGTTCGCTGCCCGATTACCTGGTTCCCGCCCACTTGATTCCAGTGGAGCGGATCCCGTTGACACCCAACGGCAAAGTGGACCGCCAGGCATTGCCCCTTCCCGGGGCCGGATCGCGCGACGCCTACGCGCCGCCGCGGGACAATCTGGAACACAGCATCGCCTGTATCATGGCGGACGTCCTGGGAGCGGCGACAAGCGCTGTGGGGCGCGACACCGACATCTTCTCGCTGGGCGCCAATTCATTGAAAATCATTGTGGCGTTGGCGGCAATGGCTGAAAAACTGCATATACAGATCCCCTTCCAGGAGGCCTACACCCGACCCACCATCGCCTTATTGGCGAATTTTATCCGTTCCGTCCCCAATGGGGCGGCGGGACCGGAACCAATGGAAAAAATGGACTATTATCCCGTGTCTCCCGCGCAAAAGCGGTTGTACATGCAACAACACATGGACGCCGGCAGCACCGCCTACAACATGCCCCGCGTCATCCGGTTGGAAGGTGAGATCGATTGCCGGCGACTGGAGCGGGCGCTGGAGCGGTTGCTCCTCCGGCACGAGAGTTTGCGCACCTATTATCTCCCAATGGACGAGACAGTCATTCAGCGGGTGGCGGAAGATGCCGTCGTGCCGCTGGAACGCAGCGCCGGTAGCGACGAAACGGAATGGGTGGATCAATTTATTCGCCCCTTCCGGCTACAAGAGGCGCCCCTCATGCGGGCAGGAATCTTGCAAACCGGCGCAACCGCCCATCTATTGATGATCGACCTTCACCACATCGCCGCCGATGGAGCCTCGCTAGATATTCTGGTGCAGGAATTCATCCTGGCCCTGGACGAAGGGGAATTGCCCGCCATCCGGCTCCATTACCGGGATTACGCCCTCTGGCTTTGCCGGCGGGACGACGAAGCCGGCATCGCATCGCAGGAAGCCTTCTGGCTTGAGCTATTCAGCGGCGAGTTACCGCTTCTGGATGTGCCGATCGACTATCCCCGGCCGCCGGTGGCGGAGTCGCGCCGGGGGGGAAAGATCACCTTCCCGCTGGACGGAGCGTCGAACCGGCGGCTGCTGCAATTGGCTACGGAAGAGCGAACCACATTGTATTGCGTACTGCTGGCAGTGTTCACGGTGTTTCTAGCCCGGTTGACAGGCCGGGAGGACATTGTAGTGGGTTCACCGGCGGCAGGGCGCCCATTGCCATCCCTCAATTCCATTGTGGGGGTGTTTATTAATATGTTGGCCCTCCGGAATTTTCCTCGCCCCGACCTGACATTCCGGCAATTCCTCCAGCAAGTGACGGAAGGTACGGTCGCTGTCTTCGCCAACCAGGATTATCCTTTTGAAGACCTGGTAGAACGGGTGGCGGCCCGGCGGGATCCGGCGCGCCATCCATTGTTCGACGTGTTGTTCCAATTGGACAACCGGGCGCGGCAGACCGGCATCCTCTACAACGAACCGGCGGGCGATCTCCACATCCGGCAATACACCAAAGGGGTTGGCCGCATGGCAAAATTCGATATCAGTTGCATCGCCACCGAATTCGAAGAGCAACTGACAATCACCTTCGAATACGCCACCCATCTCTTCAAACGAAGCACCATCGACATCTTCATCGGCTACTTCACCCGCATCGCGACCATCGCGGCCGAAGCGCCGGATACCCGTATCGGAGATTTTTCGTTGCGGCAGGCCACCGAAAAGAAGCGGGAAATAATGAATTACCTGTGCGACGATCTGGAAAACGAAGGGTGACACGCTTGGTCGTTACCGAAGCGAACGATTTCGATAGACTGGCGAATGAAAGGATAACTGGAGCACATGACTAAGAGACAGATATTTCAAGAAACATTGGATGGAAGTTTGCGTCGTTTTCAAGACCTGACGGCGATCGAACACGGAGACCGGCGCATCGGTTACCGGCAATTGAAAAGGAGTTCGAATCTACTGGCGGCCCGCCTGCAGCAAGCGGGCATCGTTCCCCACACATTGGTGGGCATCTGGTTGGAAGACAGAATCGACCTCATCATCGCCGTCATCGCTGTACTGAAAGTCGGCGGCGTGTTCGTTCCGCTGGATCCCTCGCTTCCAGAGGAGCGACTGGCGGAGATGATACGCCACACCGCGCTTCGTTACCTGGTGACCGGGAACGGCGTGTCGCTGGTTGCCGAGGAAGGGCTTCGGACCATCGACATCCGGCAATCTACGCCGGCTTCGGAAGCGGATGATGAATGGGATGTTTCCGGCGCGGCCGCGTCGTGGGATGAAAACGATCCCATCTACGTCTACTTCACCTCCGGCAGCAGCGGAACACCCAAGGCTATCCTGGGCAAGAACAAGAGCTTGCTCCATTTTATCCAGTGGGAGATCGACACCTTCGGGCCGACGGAAGGCTACCGCGTCAGCCAATTCATCACCCCCGGCTTCGACGCGTTCCTGCGGGACATATTCGTACCACTTTTGTGCGGCGGCACCATATGCGTGCCGGAAAACCTCGAACGGTTGTTGGAGCAGAAGCGGTTGGCGGCCTGGTTAGAAGAGAACCGGATCAATCTGGTCCATTGCGTCCCCAGCCTTTTCCGCATGATCGACCCCAAATCGCTGTCGCCACACAATCTACCACAACTGCGTTCAGTCCTCCTGTCGGGGGAACGGATCCTTTCAGGAGATATCGAAGGCTGGTTAGATCTATTCGGAGACCGCATCCAACTGGTGAACCTCTACGGCCCAACGGAAACCACCATGATCAAAACCTTCTATATATTGTCCGCACGGGACCTGGAAAAAGACAACATCCCGGTGGGCAAACCCATGCGCGGCAGCCGCGTGGTCATTTTCGACTCGGAGATGGCGGTATGCGACCCGTTGACCACGGGCGAGCTCTACATCCGAACGCCGTTTCGCACCCACGGCTATCTCAATGACCCGGTCCTCACCAATCAGCGCTTCATCCCCAATCCCTTGAGCGGCGATCCCGGCGATCTCCTCTACCGCACCGGCGACCTGGGCCGCTATCTGGCCGACGGCGACATCGAGCTTTCGGGACGGTTGGACCGGCAAGTGAAAATCAGGGGCATCCGTGTGGAATTGGGGGAAATCGAGGCCGCCCTCATGATCCACCCGGAGATATCCGAAGCAGCGGTCCTGGTTCACGAATTATCCATCGAAAACCAACTCCTGCTGGCCTACATCACCGGCAGCCGGCCGGACGATCTGGAAGAGTTTCTCGGTCTCCGACTGCCGCCGTACATGATCCCCAACCGCGTCCAGGCGGTGCCGGCACTACCCCGCCTTCCAAACCGAAAAATCGATTACAACACATTAAAATCCTATTACCAACGGTACATGAAGGAACGAATCCCCCCTCGCGACTCAACCGAAGAGCGCATCCTCGCCATCTGGCGGCAGGTGCTGACGGGGCACGACGCCATCGGAGTCACCGATAACTTCTTCGAGCTAGGAGGCAACTCGCTGAACGTCATGGCGCTTTTGACCCGCGTCCACAAAGAGATGGACATTCGCCTCTCGTTGGGCGACATCTTCCGGAACCGCACCGTCGAGAGCCAGGCGGCGCTGGTGAATCAATCGGCGCCGGCGCGCTATTCCCGGATTCCCGCCGCGGAGGACAGGCCGTACTACCGGTTGTCGCCGGCCCAAACGCGTCTCTATATCCTCCAACAAATGGATCCCCACGGCACCGGCTACAACATGCCACAAGTCCTTGAGTTCACATCCCCCCCGGACATCAACCGGTTGCAGAACGCGTTCGAACGATTGATCGCCCGCCACCAGATCTTGAGAACCAGCTTTTATTTGATCGACGGCGAACCCAAACAACACGTCCACGCGGGCATACCGTTTGCCCTGGAGACCACATCCTACGAAGACGAAGCCGCCGCCATCGCAGGCTTCCTGCGGCCGTTCCAATTGGACAAACCGCCGTTGGTGCGTGCCTGTATCCTGCGGGGATCCGGAGTTCCCGGGCTGATGGTGGTGGACATGCATCACATCATCACAGACGGTATTTCCCAACGGCTCCTGATCAAGGATTTCCTGGCATTGTACGACGGCCGAAAGCTCCCGGAGCTGAGAATCCATTATAAAGATTATGTGGAGTGGCAGGCGGGAGAAGATGAAAAAGAAGCCGCCGCCAGGCAAGAGGATTATTGGCTGCGACAATTGTCGGGCGAGATCCCCCGCGTCGATTTACCCTTCGATTTTCCACGACCTGCGGTTCAGAGCTCCCTGGGCGGAAGCCTGAGATTCGTCATCGAACAAGAGAC
>JAHELQ010000375.1:0-4976 GCA_024644125.1 Candidatus Aminicenantota bacterium
GATTTGAGCGTCACCGAAACATCCACAGGTAATTTATTGATGGTAGGTTACACCGAGGTTGTCGCCGGTGGGCAGACCGATATGCAGCTCTTCGCTCTGGACAATAGCGGCAATTTTAAATCAAGCCAAAGACTTGGCGGCAGTAACTACGACTACGCCTCCTCCCTGGTCGAAGTTGCCAATTGACATCCGGTAATCGAGGCGGTTCTGCTTCGTCACGACGAGGGCGCAAGCCCGAAGTGGCGCAGGAGGACCGCCTCTTTTTCTTTTGGGGACAATTTTTTGATATCCACCCGGTGTTTGTGAAACATCAATAATTTTTCCAATACCGGCGTTTTCATAATCACTTTCGCTGGATTTCCAATTGCCACGGAATTGTCGGGGATCTCACCCCTGACCACAGATCCGGCCCCAATAATACAATTGCCGCCGATCACGGTATTGGGTAATATCGTGCAACAGGCGCCCACAAATGTGTTGTCGCCGATTTTAATACTGCCGAACACATCGATATCCGGATATTTTTCCCGGAATACCCAGACCGATCCGTCATGGGTCATGAGACGGGTACCGCTGGCGATGGCCACATGGTTGCCGATTTCGACGAGGTAGGGCTCGGTGGAGTAGGCGATGGGGTTGATAATACAATGCTCGCCGATTTTCATTCCCATGGAGCGGAGGATGTTTATGCGGGTGGTATTGCTGGCGAACCGGAATATCTTTTTTTTGAATCTCAGGCTAATTTTTGTCATCACGTAACTGACCCTCATGAATCTCTCCTGTAATGGGAGCTCTATCGCCTCTACCTTCGATAACGTCGATCACCCGCCGCGCAAACAGTTGCGCGGCTTTTTTGGAAAATTCCTTGTTCGGATGAGAATTTCCCGGCTCCCGGCAATATTGCTCTTTCATGAATAACTCCCCTTCGGTTTCCAATTGGTAGAAGTCCCACAAAAAAATATTGTCCCCCGGTTCATCCCATTCTTCCCTCACCCATTTAAAAAAAATGGCGGCGCGCCGCGCATGCGCTTCCGCTTTCGGCGAGTTAGCGATGGCGGCTCCGGTCCAGACGATGAATTTTGTGTTGGGGAATTGCCGCATCTTCTCCTTCAACGCGATGTATTGCAATTTGTAATTACCCGCGCATTTGTAAGGGGAATCGGCCGACACAATTGCCGGATCCTCGTCGATGTGGCAGACCGGGTAGCAATGCTTCCAGCAAATCACGTCGAATCCTTGGTCCGATAAAATTTCCAGAGTGGGCTCTTCCATAAATGGAGTGTTTCCCGCGTTGTTCACCCAGATATTCCAGTAATCGTAAGGGTAATTGCGCCAACCATAGGGTTCTTTTTGGGGAAACACCCGCGCCTGGATGTGATAATCGGTTCCATTGATACTGTTCCATTCGGCGATCGCACGTTCCACCGATCCACGTCCCGTCAGCCGATGGGCCAGCTTTGAAACGGAGCCCATCCAGATATTCTTGCCTGTGCTATGGTGCAACAACAGAATATTTACAGGTTTTGTCATATGCGCCTCCGATGCACTGCTGCAATCGCTCATCACCACAATGATCGACGACAAACAGACGATCAGACATGTTATCATGAGTGCCCAGGTCCCTTTGCTCACTGGTAGAGTCTCCGCAACGGATGGGGATAGGCGTAGGGGGTGTAGTCCGGTTTCTTGACCATTAAGTGGTAGTCCCTGTCTTTGAGTAGCCGGTCTACCCGCTCGAAGGTGGTGTAGAAATAGGCGAACCCCGGATCGTTTGTCCGGTATGGAATAAACGTGTTGTCCCAAATGTAGAGATCTCCCGCTCCTTCCGGCATCGCGACTCCAGCGTGGCGCGGCCCCAATTGTTTACCGCTCTGAAATCCGATCTGGTATGAGACCGGGTAATCTCCGTCGCCGGGGAAATGTACGATCACGAAGAGTTCGATACCGAAACGGTATCCTTCAATTTTGTTGTTGAATATTAGTCCTTCGCCGCCGCGTATCCCGATTGCGGTCCGTACAAAACGGTTGGAATCCTCCCGTGTGGAACTATCGATAAATGGTTCGCCGTCCTTGAATTTGGTGTTGTAGATGGAATTGTCGTAGATTTCGTATGCCCGTGTGCTGAAGTACCCCGGTGATTGCGACATTGTCCCGCCACGCGCTTCGTGGGCGTCGATAGCATGGCTGTAAAGATTGTCGGCCACCACATTATGGCGGAACACGTACCTCCCGGCCCCTCCGCCGGCCACCGAATGCCTATGCCCCACAAAATAGTTGTCTTCTATAAATATAAAATTGCCGCTACCGAATTGCGGATTATCGATCCATTGACTGTTGTTTCCATACACTGAAACTCCGTAACCCAGCGCTACATTTTTTTTGTAATTATGGATAAATTCATTGTTGTAGATCAGGCCGCCGGCAAGATTGTCTTTGTGCCGCACCCGGACGGCGGATGCCCCGAAATGTTCAAACCGGCAGTTTGTGACGACAAAGTCCCGGCAATTATCGATGCGGATGGCGTTGTCCTCCGCCACCGAGCCGCCGTCGCCGGCTCTGACGCTGGGCTTCTTGCCCTTGAAGTGAATATCGGAGATCACGATATTGCTGGGGCTGTCTGTCGAAATAGTGTAATAAAACATGTGCCGCCATGAAGAGCTGGAGAGCACGTTATCCGGGACACCCTCCCGGCGGTAGAGCTTCGTTCCGCCGGTTCCCCGGCCTTTGCCCTTGATCGATATAAATTTTCGGATCACTACCCGCTCGTCCAGCGCGAATTCTCCCGCCGGCAAGGTCAATGTATCGCCGTCGTGGGCGGTATCGACCGCCGTTTGCAATATAGGCCCTATATCCTGGTTCTGTCCGGGATTCTCTATCTCTCTGGCAGTAGCTCCCGGAGGCAGCATATTGTTGTTTAGCGCACACGTCGATACGGAAATCAAGATAACAACCACTATCCATTTTTTTTTCATCCCGCACTCTCCCCTTAGAGTACCAAAAGTTATATACAAAAATAATATATCCCCTTTCCCCCCATGTCAACTGGAAAATTAGGATTTGAAACTCTTTTGTGCTATACTGATTTTTTATGTATTATTTTAACCAAATATTTGGAATTGTGTTTTTAAAAAGGGGGAGCGGTTGAATCTAAAAAAAAAAGATATAGAGTCCTTGAAGTATGCCCTACAAACATTCAAGGGGGATGTGTATATCTATGAATCGCAACCGGATGAATTCAGCGCCGGCAGTGATTTCAACCTATTGGTGATACCTATCAAAAAAAGCAGTATGGAAAAAACAGCGCGTGATATCCAAAAACGTTACACTCAAAAAACAAAAAAAAGAATCGACGTCACTGTATTCCGGGAAGACAATATCTTTTGCCGTGAAGTGATGAAAAAAGCTGAGAAGCTGGAAATCCTCTAACGATTTTTTTTCGGTTACATGCCCGTGAGGGCCCCTACTTAAGCCTGCCCGCCAGTAAGAGTTAGAATTCAATAATATTGTTGTTAAATATAATTTTATTCTATGAGTTGACAAAACTAAAAAATTATATAATGTGATTATTGTGTAAGCAGCTTATATAGGCTGTTTAAAAAAAGAAAAAAAGGGGAAGCTGGATAACTCAATTCTCAAATGAATGTGAATGAGATTTTGCATTGAGATGAGTACTATCTGGAAAAAGGAGATGTGGGGGTTTTTTCATAGCATTAATATCCCCCGGATTGGAGAGACTAAGGGGCAAGGCGGCAGCCTACTCTTAGATTTAAGGTAAACGACTCAAATGAAAAAGGAATTTCCGGTTTTTATAGCGCGGCCTGCCGTAATCGCTCAAATGGAAGAAGGGTTGCCGGAGCCGCCGGTTCATATTTCGGTGGTGGTGCCAGTATATGGATGTAAGACATGCCTTGGGGAGTTGTACCGGCAATTGGCTTATAATCTTGAGCTTCTGGCCGGAAATTTTGAGATTATATTGGTGGACGACCGCAGTCCCGACGGCTCATGGCCTTATATCAAACAATTGGCGCAGGAAGATCCCCGGATCAAGGGGATTTTGTTTTCCCGCAATTTCGGACAGCACTACGCCATTACCGCGGGATTGGATTGTGCCCGCGGCGACTGGGTGGTGGTGATGGATTGCGATCTTCAAGATCGGCCGCAGGAGATCGTCAAATTATACAACAAGGCGCAGGAAGGATTCGATATTGTGGTGGCCAGCCGCGCCAAGCGGAAGGATAGTTTTTACAAGCGGTGTTGTTCCAGCTTGTTTCACAAGGTGTTCGATTATTTTACCGATGGTAAGACCGATGCTTCGATCGCCAATTTTGGCATTTATTCCAGGTCTGTCATCAATAATTTTATAAAGATGCGCGAGCGCAGCCGGGCGTTTCCTTTATTTATAAACTGGCTGGGCTTCGATTCGACAACGGTTACTGTGGAGCATGGGGCTCGCTATGAGGGGGAATCGAGTTACAATTTCTCCCGCATGATGGCGTTGGCTATTTCCATCGTCATTGCCCAATCCAACAAACCGTTGAAGCTGTCGATAAAATTTGGTCTGTTGATGTCCTTTGCTTCCTTTTTGTCCGGACTCTATTTTATCGGCAAAAAAATTTTCCTGGGTATCCCGGTTCCCGGTTGGACCAGCGTGATTGTCAGTATCTTTTTTATTGGCGGGTTGTTGTTTGCTAATTTGGGGATTATCGGGATATATATCGGAAATATTTTCGACGAGACCAAAGGGCGTCCCCTTTATATCGTCAAAGAGACCACTGATCGCTTATAGTTCAAACTATAAATATACAATTTCGATGTAATCGAAATATCGGGGGATAGAACGATGGAGCAGTATATCAGCAGGATGGATACTGAGCGCTTCGGTTTCAAGGTCGCCAGGGTGGATGAGTTCGACGGTTATCCGGGTGACTTTTTGGATCGACTGAAGGCTCATGGAGTCCGAATGGTGATCAGCCGGG